>CAYTND010000040.1:0-10829 GCA_964438965.1 uncultured Pirellulales bacterium | reverse complement strand
GGTCCTGAACGACCTCCACATCCGCCATATCACCTATGATATCATCAAGGTCGTAGTCACTTTTTTTATCATCGAAGGTATTGCAGACTTTATCTATATCTTCGTCCGGGCATACGACCGTCTCAACAGTCATTTGTGTTTGTCTTTTGACATCTTCAATGACAATGAGGTCGGCGGGACGGCTTGTCGCCACAACGAGGGTTTTGCCGCGCAGGGCTATTGGCATAATGTGGTTGCTTTTTATATACTCAAGCTCAAGTTTATCAAAAGCCTTTCTGTCAACCTGTTCGGGCTCAACCCGGCGAAACTCGAATGCATACAAGCTCGCCTGTGCCATTGAAATTTCAAGCTCATCAGCTAATTTCAGTTCAGCGATTATTTGACAGACGTCGCAATCTGCTCTTTTTTTTCGTATTCCTCTTACTTTAGAAAGCTGTTTAGCGGTTATTTTTCCCATTTCAGAGAGGACATCCGCAATATCCCGGACATGAGCAGCGCTATCCTGCTGTGGGCAGTACAGTTGCGACAGACCGCTTATTTCCTCAGCGCAGCCGTTATCTGAATAATCGCTAACGCTGTTTTCGCCGGACCGTCTGTTTTTAAGTCGAAATCCAAAAAGCCGTGCCATAGTTTTGACAATACCCTCAATTCAAACAGTTTCATACATCCTGGATTCAGTCTATGCCGGTAAGATACTCTCGTTTCAGGGAGCCAACGACAGAGCACCCAAAATCAAAACTCTCCCACCAATGGTGGGTTTTATATGAAACAGGCCGTTGGCCTGCCCTCCTGCTCACGAGCGTACAAAACCCTCCGTGAGGGACCCCGCCTTGCGGTCCGCAGTCCTAGGGACTCCTTACGCAGGACGCCTTACGGCGGAACCCAAAGCCTTCAAATAAAATATACGTAATAATTCCGGGCCAATCAAATCGGCTCAAGGCAGAAAAACGGCACTTTTTCTGCGTCCGATAGTACTTTGCACAAGGGCGCAAAATGATATTACAGTACTGAAATGATTATCGGAGTTATTTGAGGTGTACTTAACTGAGAAGAGCGCATTTTGTGCCGCACCAATTAGGTGCGAGCCTAATTTATTTACAAGTCCTAAGCGTTTACAACTGAGTGTGCATTCGCCGACGGCGGCAGCTCTGTATCTTTTGGGAAAATCTCATCGGCCAGGTCTTCGCCTATACGGCTGGCATAATATTGTTTGATGACTTTTTGGCCTTGGGTCTGGAACTTATCCATAGATGAAAAGACACCAATTTTCATAAGAAGCAGGATTGCAATACAAGCCGCTACATTTGCCGCTGAGCGTGAATACTTGCCGCACCTCTCCAGCAGCTTTGGTTCAGGCAGCATTGTTCTGAGTTTCCGGGCTTTCGGTGCCTGGCGAAGACTGTGTTTGAGCACACCAACAGCCTGTGCATTTGCACTCATCAATAAATCAAGCTTGTGAGGTTGAGATTTTATGGCCGATAACGCAAGATTGACTTTACCGTATGATACGAGCCGCCGCTGACATCTCGGACAATTGGTAATGTGCTCTTGCAGCCAGTTTGCGTCAGGACCAAAATGCCTGCTTGTAGCTTTACTTAACCAGCCCCTGATTCGTCGACATTTATTATTTTTATTTATACCTGTCATTGTTATTCTTCTTTCCCCATCCATATAACCAATATCTGGAGCGCTTTGCATCTGTAAACCCTCGCCGTTCCCGCTGATATTCCCAATATCCTGCCAATTTGCGCATAAGACAATTCTGCCAGGTCACGTAATGTTATGACGTTTCTGAGATGTTCAGGCAGTTGAGCTATACAGCATCTTAAGGTTTCCTGCAGATATTTGGAATCAAGCTCTTTCGCGGGCGAGGTTACATGTTTCCCGGTAACAACAGCCATTGACATTCTCTTTCTCTGAGCTATTCTGCGCCTTAACATTGAGATGGCTACATTGTTAGCGGCACGGAAAATATACGCTTTTACATGTTCGGGTTTCTGCCCTCCTTCATAATGTGCCAGTTGCAGAAACGTATCCTGGTAGGCATCACAAACATCCTGCTCGTTACCCAATATTCGCCAGAGCATTGTAACTATCTCCTGCCCATGCTTCTGCATCGTGGACAATATCCACCGCTGGTCTTCGCTGACGGCCTCAGAGACAGCAAAATCCCACAACACTCCGTAACTTACGGTCTTACCAAACATCTTTTCAGAACCCAGCGTTGCTGGGCACCCATTTCGAATGTCTTACATTGTTCTAATTGTTAAGACGCAGCACCTAAGAGTATGTTAACATAAATTATACAAAAAATGCAAAAAAAAATCGCTTTTTCAGGTAACGTTTTAAAGTGCCATTGCGTCTTACCGTCTGAGAAATCCGCTATCAGATTACAAAATATGGCTACAAATAATCACAAGAACGGCTCTTCCAACCAGAAAACAGATGCCCAGGATGTAGTATCTCTGGTGGACGAATTACTCAAAAAAGCTGTAAAGTCCGGCGCGAGTGACGTCCATTTCGAACCTACCGGTGCTGAATTAGTGGTAAAATTTCGGCTCGACGGCGTCTTAAACATCGTCGAAGAGCTGCCAAAGTCCCTGTCTAACAATGTAATTGCACGGCTGAAGGTATTAGGGGGACTTTTGACTTACCGCAACGACATACCACAGGAAGGCCGGATTGAAATCAGCAAGAGCAGAGATGAGCGAATTATGGACCAGCGGCTCGCAGTTTTCCCGACAATACACGGTCAACGAGCGGTCGTGCGATTATTCTACAGCAATATTGAGCTTATGGACCTGGGGCATCTGGGCTTCTCAAAAGATATATACAAAGCGCTGAAGATGATTGCCGCTAAAAACCAGGGGGTCTTATTGCTGACCGGCCCCGCGGGCAGTGGAAAAAGTACCACGTTGGCTGCTCTTTTACGGCACATTCTAAAAAGTTTTCCCGGCAAGAGCGTTGTTACCCTTGAAGACCCTGTGGAAATCGTGATTGAGGGTGCTACACAAGTGCAGATTACGCCTCACGGCCAAATGACATTTCCGACAGGTTTGCGCTCACTGCTTCGGCAGGACCCGCAGGTTCTTATGATTGGAGAGATACGGGATGCCCAAACCGCTAAGATAGCTATCGAAGCAGGACTGACGGGGCATCTGCTAATGAGTACAATGCACAGCGGCACGCCCGCAGGAGCATTTCTTCGGCTGTTGGAGATGGGTATCGAGCCTTATCAGGTAACATCAAGCGTCTCAGCAGTACTGAATCAGAGGCTTGTAAGGAAGCTCTGCGAACAATGTAAGCGAAAGATTGAGAAAACAGGTTCATTCGAAGCGGCAGGTTGTGATGCCTGCTTTAATACAGGGTACAAAGGCCGAGTGCTGATGGCAGAGATGGTTCAATTAGACAGTCATTTGCGAAAGGCCATTTTGGCCAAAGCCGACCTTGAAGAACTTGAGGCCTTGCTGATGTGTAAAGGTCATACCAGTATGCTGGCCGACGGTGAACGTCTGGTCAGCGAAGGAATCACAACACAAGAAGAGCTAAACATGGTTTGCGGAATAATCTCAAATGACTCTTGAAATTACTGATTTTTTCAAAATGTTAGGAGCGGATTTTAGTTTGCGACGAAGTAATCTCACAACTATGCAAGAGCAAATGTAAGCAACTTAAAAGGAACATAAAATGGCGACATTCGAATATAATGCACTGACCTCGGCAGGCAGACTGATGAAAGGTACGATTGAAGCCGGCAGCCGTGAAGAAGCAAACGAACAGCTCAAACAGATGCAGCTTTCTGTAAATTCGCTCGACAAGGCCAAACCTAAAAAGCCCAAGACGGCTATCGGCAGAAATCAGTTTATGCTTTTTAATCAGCAATTGGCTTCCATAACCAAAGCCGGCATTCCCCTGGAAAAAGGCCTGCGAGAGCTTGCAAATGATGTTGGCTCAAAATCAATGCGAAAACTCATTGATGATATTGCCGGTGAGCTTGAGGCAGGCGTAAGTATCGAGAAAGCATTTGAAAAGAGACAGAAGCGTTTTCCGCCTTTGTACGGGCGAATATTAAAAGCAGGAGTGGAAACAGGCAGATTGAGCGAGATGCTGACGAGTCTGAACAGGCATCTGGAGCTGGCCGGTCGAACACGGAGAATAATCTTCGAAGCGATGAGTTATCCTGCGGTTATTCTGGTCCTGGGTGCGGTCGTTATAACAGGTATGTTCCTGCTTATAATCCCACAGTTCAAAGCGGTGCTTGAGGAAATGGTTAGTGGAGAATTGAATCCTTTAACTACGGCGTTTTTTACTATTACGAAAAACGTGGTGCCTTTCTGGATAGCAGTAGGATTTCTTATAGCAGCGACACTTGTTGCACTCGCGATACTTTCCACATCTGCAGCAGGACGCAGATTTAAAGAGTCGGTGTTCTTAAAAATTCCCGTTATCGGGAGAGTCTATCATAGCAGTGTGCTCGGCAGGATGGCTGAGGCGATGGCAATGATGGTCGCGGCCGGCTGTGATATGCCGGCGTCTCTGAGATTAAGCTCAGGCGCGACAGGAAGCGAAAAACTTATTGCCGAAAGCGAGGCCCTTGCAGGACAAATCGAGCAGGGAGCCAATATTTTAGAAGCGGGACAGTTTTGCAAGACGATACCGAGACTGTTCTTGTATTCGATTCAACTAGGCACGCAGCGTAATGAGCTGCAGGACAATCTCTATAGCTTAGGCCAAATGTACGCTGAGCAGGCACGATGCGGCCAGGCAAGATTGCAGGCGGTTCTGTTACCAATTATGCTGATTGTTGTGGGAGGTTTTATTGCGTCGGCTGTCCTTGCGATGTTTTTGCCAATGGTACAAGTTCTTACGAGTTTAGGTGCACAATAATTGGTTACGATATGCTGTTAATTATAGCAATATTAGTGTTAGCTGTTTATATCTACCTCGGATTTAAGGAGCCGGCTATCGCTCTGGTTACATCACCTTTTGTAGCACTCACAATGGTCGTTATCGGAACTTGGGACTTAGAAAATTTCGGAGTTGTGGTAATTGCGCCCTTTATTTTCTTTGCAACAGTTATAGCTGTATCGGTCTCAAAACGTGAACCTGGCTCTGAACAATGGCCTCAGAGATTGGCAAAATGGATTCTTATAATTTTTCTATTCCTGCTTTTATCAGTAACTGCGGGCGTTGCGTTTAGCCCTTTGGGCGTAATCGGTTTTATATTTTTCATTTTGTTTATGGGTTCAATTATAGCTTTCACCATAACATCGCGATATTCGACTGCTACATACATTATCTCGACGATTGGTTCGAGTATGCGGCAGAATCTGCCGTTACCAATGGCGCTGGAATCCGCAGCCGGTGGACGAGCAGACAGCCGCTCAAGAATCCTGCAAAAAATACAAAAATGGCTGGTGCAGGGCTACTCGCTGAGTGAGGCAATCAAGAGGGGCTATCCAAAATGCCCTGGTCATGCTGTGGCAATGATAACTGCCGCCGAGCGCATTGACCAGCTTCCACTCGCTATTGGCGCAATCGAAGCAGATATGACTGCCAAAGCCGATGACCACAGAAGAATCAACCCGGTTCACCCGCTTTATCCCGTAATAGTAATAGGCTTTACACTTTTCATATTGATGTCAATTATGAAGTTTGTCATCCCACAGTTCAAAGCTGTATTAGAAGAAATGGTTGAGGGGGCAGCACTTCCATTTGCCACTCGATTGTTAATAGGGATAACACGTTTTATTGGGGATGAATATGGGTGGTTAATCTGGCTGACATTTGTGCTCATAGTACTTGTGGTTATTCCTGTTTCGATTCGTGTCAGGTTTCGGCCTCGTCGGCCCCAGAAGCCGTACCTGCTTTCGCGCATTGGTGACTTTCTTAAATGGCATCTGCCTGTTCTGCACTGGTTCGAGAAGAACTATTCGATGGTGCAGGTTGTTGAGCTTCTGCGGCTGTCGCTCAATGCCGGCTACACCGTCAATGACGCTATTGATAATGCACTTGGGCTGGACGTAAATAATTGTTTTAGGAAACGACTCAAAGAATGGCTGGAAAAAGTAAAACGGGGCGACAATATTGCCACCGCAGTTAGAGAAAGTAAATTAGGCTCTGCCTTAGCGTGGGCTTTTGATGAGCAGGTCAATCAGAGCAATACTTTGTCTATATTAGAAACACTCGAGTCGTTCTACCGCTCAAACTATAGTTACTACGTCAATCTCGCAAGGTTCATAATGTGGCCCTGTGTAACCCTTCTTATGGGAGTAATGGTAGGGTTTGTAGTTTATGCGATATTTTCGCCGGGGATTATGATTATCAATAGCTTAGCTGAGTTAGTTACACCGTAACAGGTGTAAATGGAGCAATATTGTGTTTAGTAAAAACAAAAAATACGGTGGTTTCTTCATAACTGAAATCGTAGTCGCATTGTCAATTTTAGCAATCCTTTTGGTCGGGTTGGCGTTGTCACTGTATGGATTCGCAAAGTTCAATCGTTATCAGTTAGTAAGGCAGCAGTGTATATCGGCAGCCCAGGCCGAGCTCGACAGTATAACCATAACAGGTAACCCAATCCCCGACGAAGACTTTAAGCGGCTTTGGCCCAAGCTCGGTGTTAATATCAAAAGGTCAGCGGGAACCGGTCAATGGCAGGCAATGAAATTAGTAGAGGTAACAGCAACCGGCAAGAGCTTTAATAAGGAAGTGAATGTTCAGTTAGCCAGATATATTTTAGTGAACGAGCCCTTAGCCAAAGGGGAGTGATAAATATGCGCAAAGGCTTTACTTTAGTGGAATTATTGGTAGTAATAATTGTTCTTCCATTTGTGATGCTTGTTTTGGACGGATTATTCAGCACGCTTATAAGGGATATTCCACGGTCCTATCGAGTCATGCAGGAGAACACAAGTCTGCTAAGTATGTTAGGGCAAATGCAGCAGGACATTGACAGGGCGAAGGGCCTGCCGGAGTCGTTTGATGAATATACTACCAGTAACAAACTGCTTCTGATTGAGCTGGCAGAGGGTATGATTTGCTATCAGTTAAAAGATGACAAGGTGCTCAGACTAAGAACGAGGGACGAGGGACGAGGGACGAGGGACGCGTCCATCGTCAATCGTCTATCGTCAGTCAGTCAGTCCTGGTCGATGCCGCATGCAAAAGTGGAATGGCAAGTCTGGCGAAAAGACAGGGGTGGTTATGCGGTGGAGGTTCAGACGCACATAGAGCATAATGTTCAAGGTCATTGGGAAAAGAAGATGGCCAATTCGCATCTGTATTTTGTGGGTGCTTTTTGAAAGGCTCTGAACTAAAGATGAAAAAACCAAGGCAAAAAGGTTTTGTGCTGATACTTGTGATAACGGCGATGGCCATAATAGGACTCGAAATGTACGTATTAACGGGCGGTGCGAACACTATGTTGTTTCAATCGGATACGGCTTATCTCAAAGCCTGTGAACGGAACCTGGTAACGAGCGGCTTAGCGTGGGCGAAACAAAATATCCGGAATAAGAGTAGAGAAACCTTTGAGAAAACTGTAGAATTAGATGTTAGTAAGATGGATATTCGCGGTTCAACCCTGATTGTTACTATAAGTATCCCAACAGGTGAAGAGCCGCAAGCTCAAATAAACGCATCGTGCAGCCGGGGCAGACGAACTTTCAGAGGCGATGGCAAATACAAAATCAGGCTATGATAAGCAGGAAGCAATTATTAGAGCACGCAAAAGCCCAGCAAGCCACCGATATACATATTTGCCCCGGCGCTCCCGTAATGTTCAGGGTCGGAGGGAAATTAATTCCTATCACAAAAGAAAAGCTGACTGCCGAGCAAAGCCGGGAAATATCGTTAGACCTTCTTACGGAAGAGCAGAAAATCCAGTTTGAAACAAAACTGGATTATGACTTAATGTTAGCGGACGGAGCCGGAAGGTATCGCATAAATATCGGCTATTTTAACGGCGAAGTAGGCTCTACAATCAGAATTCTACCCACCAGACCCAAAACTATTGAAGAACTGCTTCTCCCTGATGTTGTCAAAGACCTGGCCAAAAGAACAAAAGGGCTGGTGTTAATAACCGGAAGCACCAGTCAGGGCAAAACCACAACAATGGCATCAATGATAGATGAAATAAACACAACCTGTGAAAAACACATAGTTACCATTGAGGACCCAATCGAGTACGTGCATACGAATAAAGCCGGGATTGTAAGGCAAAGAGAGGTCGGACGAGATACTCAGACATTTTACAGCGGATTGAGGGCTGCTCTAAGACAGGACCCTGATATTATTGCCATAGGTGAGATGCGAGACTACGAAACTATTAAGATTGCTTTGGCGGCTGCGGAAACCGGCGTCCTGGTCCTTTCCACTCTGCACGTTATATCAATCGATAAGATTATCGAAAGACTCTTAAGTTATGCTCCCGCCACCGACGAAGGGCAGCTAAGGTTTCTTTTAGCGGAATCATTACAGGGCATGATTCACCAGGAACTAATCCCAACGGTAAACAACGAACAAAGGGTGGCCTGCGAAGTATTAGTCGTAACTAACGCAGCGAAGAATATTATAAGAAGAAAAGGCGGGTTCTTCCTGAGGACCGTAATTGAGACCGGCAAAAAACACGGGATGATTACAATGGCTGAATCCATCAACGCCCTTCTTGAGGCTGGTACGATAAGCGAAGGTGTTGCAGCAAGCATCTTGGCAAACTATAAGTAATTTTTCGCCGCTTTATCAATCCAGGTTTAGAAACACCAGGGCGAGCGCATTGCCCGGCCGAGCATGCGAGAGGCCGTGGAGTCGTTGATAATCTGCTCTCGTTTCGGGTCCCAGCGGAGCGCGCGGCCTAAAAGCATTGCGATGTTTCCCAGGTGTGCAACTGTAACAGACCGGTGGCCCACATCGATGGGTGTAATAGTCTGGGCACGCGTCCTGACGCAATCTAAGAAATCACGACGATGACCCTGACGATGATTGCCGGATGGCCTGGCTAAGTGCACTTCTTCAGGACGAATCTTTTCTTTAAGTAAACGTTTTGGGTTTGCGTCAAGGCCGCTGCGTGTTACATGCACCCAGCCTCTGTCTCCTATAAATCGGACACCCTGAAGATAATGATTATTGCTTCCGACATGCAGTGTTACACCGTTGTCATACGTGCATTTGAAGTCGTAATCAACGGCGGTGTTCCATAGTCCGTCTTTGGGAAATATACCTCTGCCGACGACTTTAACGGGTCCGGTTTCATCACAACCCATACCCCAATGTGCAATGTCGATGTGGTGGCCTCCCCAGTCAGTAACCTGGCCACCAGAGTAATCCATTATCCAGCGGAAGTTCCAACGGCAGCGTTTTTCAGTGTACGGGACCCAGGGGGCGGGACCAAGCCACATCTCGTAGTCAAAGCCATCCGGAATCGACATAACCGGTTGAGGGTCAATTCGAGCGACGGTCGGCTGACCGCCGCCTGGGTTATACCCGCCACCGATACCAACTTCGACTCTTTGTAGAGTTCCGATACGTTGGTTACGGACCAGCTCGCATGCAAAACGAAAGTGCGCCGTTGACCGCTGCCAACTGCCGGTTTGCCATACACAGTTGTAACGATGCACCGCTTCGACCATAGCCCTGCCTTCCGAGATTGTTAAGGCCAGGGGCTTTTCACCGTAAATGTCCTTGCCGGCGCGGACACCACTAATGGCTGGGATAGAATGCCAATGGTCTGGAACTGATATGCAAAGTGTATCAATTTCGTCGCGCCAGAGCAGAGCTCGAAAGTCGTTGTATCGGGCACAATCCGTGTTGCCATACTGCTTGTTAATCTCCTGGGCAGCAGCGTTCCGCCGGCCGGCATCGACGTCACAGACAGCAACTATTTGACAATCGTCCTCCTGCAGGAATCCTTTCACGTGGCGCATTCCCATACTGCCCAGGCCGATAAGGCCCATTGTTATTCGGTTGCTCGGGGCTGGTCGCCCATCCCTGCCGAGGGCCGAAGAGGAAACAATATACGGTGCCGCAACGGCCGCCGCGGTGCTTTTCATAAAAGTACGGCGTGATATTGCCTGACGCATTCGTTTCATTGTTGATTTCCCGCCTCTTCGGCTGCTGTTCGAGCTTTTAGAAGCATCTTAATCCACACCCCGACATAGCGGCCGTGGTCATGATACGTCCGCCCACTGACTAAGTTACCATCCACAACGCACGGTTCATTGACGAAGATGCCTCCACAAACCTCAAGGTCGAATTTGCACTTGGGCACGGTAGCCATGCGCCGGCCCTTCACACAGCCGGCATAAGCCGGTATCTCCACGCCATGACACACACAGGCTATCGGCTTGTTTGTTTCAAAAAAGTGCCGTGTGATACGGACAAGGTCCGGGTCATACCTTAAATATTCAGGAGCACGACCCCCTGAGAAAAAAATACCTAAATACTCTTTTGGGTCAACATCTCGAAAGGCAATGTCCGCCGCAATGGTATAACCCTCAAACTCACGAGTAATTTTGCCGTCCCAATCCGGGGGAATTTCGTGCAGGACCATATGATAAAGTCGCTTTTCCGGGCCTGCCACTACCGGTTCAAAATCATCTTCCTGCAAGCGGTAATATGGATATAGTGTATCGACAGTCTCGGTCGCATCGCCGACTATAATAAGCACTTTATTCATCGTCTAATTCCTCTCAAAACTCTCTCAAAACCTGACTCGGCCCTCAACATCCATTCAGTTGCTTTACTATTCTATGAGCGCTAAACTCCTTTTCAGTAATCCTTAGGACTGGTAAAGAAATTAGGTTTCGTTTTTGGCTGAGCGAGGACAAGGC
>CAYTND010000039.1:0-10860 GCA_964438965.1 uncultured Pirellulales bacterium | reverse complement strand
CGGACTACCAACCAGTAGTCCTGCGTTTTGCTTCCTTGCCAGCCTTGTCCTCGCTGGAGCCAAAAACGAAACCTAATTTCTTTACCAGTCCTTAAGTGGGCCTGTCTGGTGGGGATGAACCTTATGGCTAAAAAGAAGAGCAAAAGGGAGTATGTCTGGCTTGAATGCAGCCAGTGCAAAGATAGAAACTATCGTACAAGTGTTAGTGTAGCAGAGGGTACGCCGAAATTGAATCTGAAGAAATTCTGTAGGAGGGAACGTAAGCATACTGTTCATAAGATACGGCGCAAGTAATTGGTTATTGAAAGATGCGTA
Organism: uncultured Pirellulales bacterium; assembly: GCA_964438965.1. Classification (GTDB taxonomy): domain Bacteria; phylum Planctomycetota; class Phycisphaerae; order Sedimentisphaerales; family Anaerobacaceae; genus NIOZ-UU13. The sequence continues at coordinate 10,545 of CAYTND010000039.1, read as the reverse complement.
TTTCGGCGTTTCAAACAATTGCAAATAATCGATGATAAGAAACAATCAATAGTCAATTTAATAGGCCAGTAGCTCAATTGGCAGAGCGTCGGTCTCCAAAACCGAAGGTTGGGGGTTCGATTCCCTCCTGGCCTGCTTTGAAGCGTATGACGTGAGGCGAGATAGGAGACTGGTAAATCTGCTTCTGTTTGGCGGATACGAGGTCGATTATGATTTTTAATATTTATAAACGTGGTCAGGGCAAATACACGAGGCTCTGCAGTGCTTTTGCCGCAGCAATATTTGCCGGATTGGGCTGTTTGCAGCTTTACAAAAAATTAGAGGCTGTCGAATGGGGACTGAGCCGCAAGGCGGCATTGTGGGTTGCAACTATGGTGCCTGCCGGTTTGTTTGTTGTCTTTGCTCTTTTGATTTCCTGGCTGATAAATAAAGCTTCAGTTGCAGATTTTCTGATTGCCGCTGAGGGCGAAATGAAGAAGGTTAGCTGGTCAAGCAAACAGGAAATAGCTGTTTCGACGTTTATCGTTATCGTGTTTGTGATTATGATGGCTACGCTTCTTGGAACTACAGATTTAGGCTTTAGAACGTTCTTTACGTGGCTCCTGGGTTAATTTGTATCAAGACTTTTGCAAAACTTCAGTTGTATCTCGAAGCAGATACGAAACAGGGTGTTAATATGCAGTGGTACGTTTTACGAGTTGCGGCAAATAAAGAGGTGCAGGTCAAAGACGCCCTTGCGCAGAAGGTCGAGAGGGAGGGTTTGACCGATATTATCGGCAGGATAGAGGTTCCTGTTGAGCGGATTAAGCGTATCCGCGGCAACAAGCAGACGGTTCATAAGCGAAAACTGTATCCCGGCTACGTTTTTATGGAGATGGAATCGACCGAGGATGGACGGGTTCCTGAAAAGGCCTGGTTTATGATTAAGGGGACCACCGGTGTAGGAGATTTTATCGGCACGGAAGGAATTCCGACCCCGATGCGCGATACGGATGTGGCGAAGATGCTTTTAGAGGCTGAAAGGCCTGATGAGGCACCGAGCATCAAAGTCGAGTTTAACAAAGGTGATATGATTAAGATTCGGGAAGGTGCATTCGAAAACTTCGAAGGCGTTGTCGATTCGATTGATTCTGAGCGTGGGATTGTAAGGGTAATTGTTGCGATATTCGGTCGAAGCACACCGCTGGATATAGAGTATTGGCAGATAGAGAAATTGTAAAGTGCCTAAAGTGAGCTAAAGTGCCTAAAGTGAGCTAAAGTGAAAAGATAATCCACAACTTTAAGCACTTCAAACTTTAGTTCACTGTTATACGAGAGATGAGATTATGGCCAAAGAGGTAGTGGTAAAGATTAAATTGCAGGCGCCTGGCGGACAGGCGACGCCGGCCCCACCGATAGGGCCTGCTTTAGGTCAGAATGGCGTTAACATAGGCCAGTTCGTTTCGCAGTTCAATGAACGAACAAAGGAACTCAACGGGACAATTGTGCCGGTTGTGATAACGGTTTTTCGAGACAAAAGTTTTACGTTTGAGGTCAAGAGTCCACCGGCGGCGGTCCTGCTGAAACAAGCGGCCGAAATCGCCAAGGGCAGCGGCGTTCCGAATAAAGAAAAGGTTGGCGAAATCAGTGCCAAGCAACTGCGTAAAATCGCCCAGGCCAAGTTCAAGGATTTGAACGCATACAACCTGGAACAGGCCGAGAAAATTATCAGAGGCACCGCGCGAAGTATGGGCGTGGAAATAATTGATTAGTAACAACTTGTACACAAAACGAGATGAACAATGCGAGTTAAAAGCAAAAGATACAAGAAAGAATCGGAACAGTTAAGCAAAGTGGCTGTCAACCTGACTGAGGCGGTCGAGAAAGTTAAATCGTTCAAGTCGGTGAAATTTGACCAGAGTATAGAATGTGTTCTTCACTTAGGTATCGACCCGAAGCAGGCCGACCAGTTGGTTAGAGGCTCAATATCTTTGCCTCACGGGATAGGCAAGCAGAAAAAAGTCATCGCTTTCTGCGAGGATTCGGATGTTGAGGCAGCCAAAAGCGCTGGTGCCATTGAGGCCGGGTGCGATGAGCTTGTTAAAAAAATCACGGACGGCTGGATGGATTTCGATGTGGCTATCGCATCGCCGAAGGTGATGAGCAAGGTAGGTAAGCTCGGCCGGGTCCTCGGGCCGCAGGGGAAGATGCCTTCGCCTAAAAATGGCACGGTGACCGGCAATGTTGCGACCGCAGTGGCTGAATTTGCCGCGGGCAAAGTCGAGTTTAGAAACGATGCCGGCGGCAATATCCACGCAGTAGTCGGTAAGCAAAGCTTTGAGACTGAAAAACTGGTAGGTAATATCGATGCGTTTGTCTCGCATATAAAGAAGATAAAACCGGCGGCGGCAAAAGGGACGTATATCAAGAAGATGAGTATATCTGCGACAATGAGCCCCGGCATAATAGTTGATATTTGAAGCGTAAATCGTGAAGTCGAATGTGAAATACGAAATCCTAAGCACGAAATACTGAGAGTAAATACGAAATCCGAAGTACAGGTGACAGGATGAGCAAGTATGTAAAAGAGTTACTACAGTCGGAACTGGAAAAGAAAATCGTCAACGAGGACATCAGAGATTTTTTGGTTGTCAGCACCAGGGGTCTCGGCGGTGTTGACAATAATCTGATGCGCGGTGAGCTTAAAGAAAAGCACATCAGCTTATCGGTGGTCAAGAACTCGCTGTTCAAAAAAGCGTTGTGCGGCCAACAGATGGAGTCTGCAGCGGCGTTGTTTAGCGGCCCTTGCACTATCGCTTACGGCGGTGACAGTATCGTTGACGTTGCAAAAGCATTGGCCGAATGGGTCAAGAAGGTCCCTGTGATAGAGATTAAAGGGGCCTTTCTCGACGGCTCAGCTTTAGACGCTAAAGGAGCAGAGAACCTTTCAAAGATGCCGACACGAGCAGAGCTGCTCAGCAAGATTGCCGGCTTGATACAATCCCCTGCCAGGGGATTGGCCTCAACCGTTGGTGCTCCTGCAGGAATTATCGCAGGTTGTATAGAAACTATCACGGAAAGCAGCGAGAAACAAGCAGCGTGAAACGGAACATGAAATATTAGAAAAGCCTGCGTGGCTGTCCCTGGTTTTAGTAACGGGGTTAAACGAAACGGCGGAGTTTCGGCTACCACGAGGCGCTATGTAACAGGAGTTAATAGAAATGGCAGAAGAACAAGCGAAAGAAACTAAAGAAACGAAAGAAGCTAAGAAAGCAAAAGAAGCCAAGGGAACGAAAGAGACCAAGGAAGCGAAAGAGACCAAGGAAGCGAAAGAGACCAAGGAAGCAAAAGAGACCAAGGAAACGAAGAAAACACAGGGAGCTAAAGAGACAGGGAAGTGGAGCAGTAAGGCTAAGAAGCTTGGTGACGATATAATGGGTCTGACGTTGATGCAGGCCAAAGAGCTGGGCGATTATCTCAAGGACGAATATGGTATTGAGCCGGCTGCCGGCGGAGCTGTTATGGTAGCGGGTCCCGCTGCACAAGGTCAAGCTGAAGAGAAGGAAGAAAAAACCAGCTTTGATGTAATTCTCAAAGAATTCGGCGAGAAAAAGATTCAGGTTATCAAGGAGGTAAGGGCTTTAACTGGATTGGGATTGAAAGAAGCCAAAGACCTTGTTGACAACGTTCCCAAGCCGGTCAAAGAGGGCCTCAGTAAAGATGATGCTGAAGCTGCACAAAAGCAGCTTGAAGCTGTCGGGGCCGTAGTTGAATTAGCATAAACATGGAGAATGCAACTTTGAGATGCAAAATTAGGGCAATTTAGGCATTTAATGCTGGAGATTGGCGATGTGTGAAATTGGTGCTGGACAAAGCGTTCGAGATTTTGGAAGCGTACGAGATGCCGTTGAGATTCCGGACCTGGTAGCAATACAAAGAAGAAGTTACGAGCGGTTTTTGCAACAAGACACCGCACCAACGAGAAGAAAGCATAGCGGACTCGAAGCTATCTTCCAGGAGACGTTTCCTATCGAGAGCTACGACAAGAAGATGATTCTGGAATATCTCTGCTACGAGCTGGAAAAGCCGCATTATACCCCTATTCAGTGCCGACAGTTACGGCTGACATACGGCTACCCGTTGAAAATATGGTGCAGATTGCGAACCAAGGATGGTGAAGATTTGGCCGAGCAGGCAATGTATCTTGGGGAAATGCCGGTTATGATAGGCGGCGGGGAGTTCATTATCAACGGCGCTGTGCGAGTCATCGTAAGCCAACTGCACCGAAGTCCGGGTGTTGATTTTCTTATCGAGAGTAAAGAAGGCGACAGAGTGCTGCACGGCGGTAGAGTCATCCCGGAAAGGGGTAGTTGGATAGAGATAGGGGTTACGAACAAAGACATTTTAGTGGTCAGAATCGACCAGTCCAGCAAGATACCTGCAACCATTTTACTACGGGCGATGGACGAGGCATACGGAACAACAGAACAGATTCTGCGTTTGTTTTATCCGACGAAAAAGGTGCCGCTGAGTAAATTGGTGCCCACTATGTGGGCCGTTCAGCCGATCGTGGACAAAGAGTCCGGTGAAATCATAGTAAAAGCCGGTGCGCAAATCAGCGATAAAGTCTCTTTGATACAAGCTGCGTACGCCAAACCCAAAACTAAAAGCACCAAGAAGCAAACAAAAGCTAAAAAGGCCAAACGAGCAGCAATCTATATTGAGGTTATCGACGAGGTCCGGGACATCCTCATCTTGAATACCTTAGCCGAGGATGATATCGAGAGCCACGAGCATGCATTGCTCAAGTTTTATATGAGATTGCGACCCGGTAATCCGCCCAATAAAGAAAAAGCAAAAACTTTCTTTAAGGAGAAATTTTTTGATTCCAACCGTTATCGTCTGGGCAAGGTCGGCAGGTTCAGATTAAATCGGAAATTCAACCAGACAGTGGGCGAGGAAGAGATGACTCTTCGGCCCGAAGATTTCCTCAGCACGATGAAATACATACTGGCTTTGCGGAACAATGAGGGCCAGGTTGATGATATCGACCATCTGGGCAACAGGAGGCTTCGCACAATCGATGAGCTTGCGGGAGATGAAATCAGAAAAGGGCTGCTTAAGCTGCGCAGGACCGTTCAGGAACGGATGAGTTTTAAGAGAGACCCCGAAGAGCCGCCTCGCATCGCAGATTTGGTTAATTCAAAGAGCGTTTCGAGCAGTATCAACTATTTCTTTGGTCGTGGTGAGTTGAGCCAGGTTGTTGACCAGACCAACGCATTGAGCCAGTTGACCCACGAGAGGCGTCTGTCGGCTCTTGGGCCGGGCGGTTTGAACAGAAGGCGGGCCGGCTTTGAAGTGCGCGACGTGCATATCAGCCATTACGGCAGAATCTGTCCAATTGAAACGCCTGAAGGAACAAATATCGGATTGATTGCTTCGTTGGCAATATTTGCCGCGATTGATGAGTATGGATTTTTACTTACACCATATCGCAAAGTCAAAAGAGGTAAGGTTACAGACAAAGTCGAATATTTGCGGGCTGATGGGGAGATGAAGGTAATATTCGCACCTCCGAGCGCGGTTGACCCAGACAGCGACAAAATCACTGAAGGATTCGTTCTCGCAAGAAAAGGCGGTGAGCTGGCCCAGGTCTCCAGCGACGAAGTTGACTACGTTGATATTTCACCCAAACAAATCGTTGGTGTTTCAGCTTCACTTATTCCGTTCTTAGAGCACGACGATGCAAACCGGGCTTTGATGGGCTCAAATATGCAGCGACAAGCGGTTCCGCTGCTGAAGACGGAGTCGCCTTTGGTCGGCACGGGTATGGAAAAAGTTGTTGGCCAAAACTCAAGTATGGTTGTCCGTGCCCGAAAAAGCGGGGTTGTTACTGCGGTGGACGCAACAAAGATAGTTGTTAACCATACCGAGGAATATAATCTTGCCAAATTTGTTGGGTTGAACGAGAGGACCTGTCTTAATCAAAAGCCCATAGTCAAGCTCGGTGACAGCGTAAAGGCCGACCAGATCATAGCAGACGGTGGAGGCACCGCCAATGGCATATTGGCCCTCGGTAAAAATATCCTTGTGGGATTTGTCTCTTTCGACGGGTTTAACTTTGAGGATGCGATTATCGTCAGTGAGAAACTGTGTAAAGACGATAGCTTTACGAGCATTCACATCGACGAATTTACAGCCGAAGTTCGCGAGACCCGCCTTGGCAAGGAGGAATTTACCCGTGACATTCCCAATGTCAGTGAAAGGGCACTGGGGAACCTTGACGAACACGGGGTAGTCTGTGAAGGAACAAGGGTCTGCACCGGTGATATCTTAGTAGGCAAGGTGGTGCCCAAGAGCAAGACGGAACTGACGCCCGAAGAAAAACTACTGCATGCTATATTCGGCAGAGCCGGCGAAGATGTCAAAAATGATTCGCTTGAACTGCCCAGCGGATACGAAGGTGTCGTAATAAAGACGGAACGGTTTACCAGACGAGGTGCAGGCTCCGAGGAACAAAAGACGACACAGGCGGTCCAGATAAAAGAATGTCAAAAACAGATGAGGACCAAGGAATGCGTGATATTCAGACAGATGTTCGAAGCTATTCACAAGAAGTTCGAGGTCAACATCATTGACCCATCCACACGTCAAAAAGTCGGAGCCAGTGCTGACGACGATGTTATTTATGAACAGATAGAAAACTTTAGTATCAAGTGGATTAAACCGGCTTCGCTGCGGGATGACGTACAGAAAATCGTGGATAGATTCTGGGCCAAGATTACTGAGATTCAGGAAGAAAAGCAGCACAGGATTAAGAGTTTGAAACACGGCGATGAGCTGCCGAGCGGCGTGCTGCAAATGGTAAAAATTTACGTTGCGATTAAAAGGTCGCTGTCAATTGGCGACAAAATGGCCGGGCGCCACGGCAATAAGGGTGTCATCGCCAAGATTATGCCCGAGGAGGACATGCCGTTTCTCGAGGATGGTACTACGCTCGATATACTGCTGAATCCTTTGGGTGTTCCGAGCCGAATGAATGTTGGCCAGATTCTCGAAACGCATCTCGGCTGGGTGGCAAGGGTGTTAGGATTTACCGCTATTACACCGGTGTTTAATGGAGCTACAGAAGACGACATCCAGAAATTGACTGCCGAGGCGAACAAACTTATGAGCGAACGAAAAAAACATCTCGAAGAAGAAAAGGAAGTGCCGCCTGCTGATGAATTTTTCATAAATGTCCCGACAACCCTCAAGACACAATTGTATGACGGCAGAACAGGTAAGCCTTTTGACCAGTCTGCAACAATCGGGTACATCTATATGATGAAACTGCATCATCTTGTCGATGACAAGATTCACGCAAGAGCAACCGGGCCGTATAGCCTGATTACCCAGCAGCCGTTAGGTGGTAAGGCAAGAACCGGCGGACAAAGATTCGGTGAAATGGAAGTCTGGGCCCTGGAAGGATACGGCGCTGCTTTTACACTCCAGGAAATGCTCACGGTAAAAAGCGATGATGTCGAGGGACGAACAAAAATCTATGAATCAATGGTCAAAGGGAAAAATAGTCTTGAAGCTGGAACGCCTCTGTCCTTTGACGTATTGTGCAATGAAATAAGAGGATTAGGGTTGAATATTCAGCTCGAAAAGAAACGGCTTGGAAGCACCGTACTATGAGTTTCGAGTTTTTAGTGTTGAATTTTAAGTTGTAACTAAAAACCAAAAACTCATAACTGAATTGGTAAGGGGCCTTAAATGTTAGGAAGTATTTACGATCGGATTAATGACTACGGTTCGGTCAAGATTTCATTGGCCGGTCCAAATGATATTCGCAGCTGGTCTTTTGGCGAAGTACGAAAGCCCGAGACTATCAACTATCGTACATATCGGCCGGAGAAGGACGGATTGTTTTGTGAGCGAATCTTCGGGCCCGAACGCGACTGGGAGTGTGCCTGCGGAAAGTACAAAGGTACTAAGTTTAAGGGTATAATTTGCGACCGATGCGGGGTCAAAGTTACGCATAGTCGCGTCCGAAGAAAGCGAATGGGACATATCAATTTAGCAGCACCTGTTGTGCATATATGGTTCTTCAAGGCCATACCAAATCGGCTCGGAAACCTTTTGGCAATGAAATCCGCTGACCTGGAGAAAATTATCTATTTTCAGGAATATGTCGTAACGGACCCTGGACAAAGCCCACTGAAAACCGGACAACTGCTCAGCGAGGAAGAATACAGAGAAGCGGAAAAGAAATACGGAAAAGCGTTCAAGGCGGGAATGGGCGCCGAAGGCATCAAGGCCCTGCTGGAGAACCTCAAACTCGATGAAGTCGGCATCCAGCTCAGGGATGCCATAGCGAAGACAAACAGTAAGCAAAAGATAAAAGACCTCACAAAACGTCTTAAGATTATTAACCATATCAAGAACAGTAGAAATAAAGCACAGTGGATGGTTCTTGAGGTGATACCTGTTATTCCGCCGGATTTGAGGCCGCTGGTTCTGCTCGAAAGAGATAATTTCGCTACCAGTGACCTAAATGACCTGTACAGGAGAATTATCAATCGCAACAACCGATTAAAGAAGCTAATGGATCTGAATGCTCCCGAGGTGATTATCCGCAATGAGAAACGGATGCTTCAGCAGGCGGTGGATTCGCTGCTTGATAACGGTCGCTGCCGGCGTTCTGTTCTGGGCAGTAATAATCGACCTCTGAAATCATTAACCGATATGATTAAGGGCAAGCAGGGACGATTCCGTGAGAACCTGCTTGGCAAGCGTGTGGATTACTCGGCTCGGTCGGTAATTGTGGTAGGCCCTAATTTAAAACTTTATCAGTGCGGTTTGCCGAAGAAAATAGCTCTCGAGTTGTATCAGCCTTTTATTATTCGCAAACTTAAACAACGTGGCCTGGCCGATACGATTAAAAGCGCCAAGAGAATGATTGAACGACGTGACGAACAGGTCTGGGATGTCCTCGAAGAAGTTATTCATCAGCATCCTGTCCTGCTCAACCGTGCACCGACCCTTCATCGAATGGGTGTTCAGGCCTTTGAGCCGGTACTGGTCGAAGGTAACGCCATTATGCTTCATCCGTTGGCCTGCAGGGGATTCAATGCTGACTTCGACGGCGACCAGATGGCGGTGCATTTGCCGTTAAGTATCGAAGCCCAGGCTGAGACGCATATTTTAATGATGACCACCTCCAATATTTTTTCACCTGCCAATGGTTCGCCGATGGTCGGACCATCACAGGATATGGTGATGGGCAATTATTATTTGACCTATGCAGAACCTCGTGAACCTGGCGAGAAAAAAGAGCTTAGGCTGTTCCGAGATACTTTCGAGGCCATTATGGCCCTGGAAATAGGCAAAATCGATTTGCACACAAGAATTATAGTCCGACTTGGTAAGACAAAAGTCCTTGGAGATTCAGAACCGAACGATTCTACCATCGTTGAAACAACTGCTGGAAGGTGTGTATTCAACGATATGCTTCCGGCGGGAATGCCGTTTTACAATATGACGATGTCGCAAAAGATGTTGAGCCAGGTGATTGGTGACTGTTTCAAATTCACAGGCTCGGCCGAGACTGTGGACCTGCTCGATAGAATAAAGGATCTGGGATTCAAATATGCTACTCTTGCAGGATTGAGCTTTGGTATTACGGACCTCAAAATACCGGAAAAGAAGGTTCAGATTATTGAACAGACTGAAAAGAAGGTCAGCAAAATACGTAAGAACTACGATGACGGAGTGTTGACAGAAGGGGAAAGGTATAATCAGGTGGTCGATGCCTGGACAAACGCGAGAGTCGATGTAACAAACGAAATGATGAAAGGACTTAAAGAGGATACTAAAGAGGACGGATCGCCGTACCTCAATCCAATCTATCTCATGAGTGATTCCGGGGCCAGAGGAAGCGTAGATCAAATTCAGCAGCTTGCAGGAATGAGAGCGCTAATGGCAAAGCCCAGTGGAGAGATTATCGAAACGCCAATTAAGGCAAACTTCAGAGAGGGATTGACAGTGCTTGAGTATTTTAGCTCTACGCATGGAGCGCGAAAGGGACTGGCAGATACGGCACTGAAGACAGCTAATTCCGGATATCTTACAAGAAAGCTTATCGACGTCGCTCAAAATGTTTTTGTGCTTGAAAGAGACTGCCAGACATTGCAGGGAATCACAAAAAGCACTGTCAGCAGAGGTGAGCAAATCAATGTTCCATTTTCGCAGCTTATTATTGGAAGAACCGCAAGAGACAACATTCGTAATCCGATTACCGATGAAATGATTGTGCGCGAGAACGAGGTCATAACAACTGAAGCGGCAGAAAAGATTGAAGCTTTGGGGCTTGATGCCATCAGAATCAGAAGCTCCCTGACCTGTGACAGTGCGTTTGGGGTTTGTGCAAAGTGTTACGGATGGGATATGAGTACCGGAAAATTGATTGAAGAAGGTTCGGCGGTTGGCATTATTGCCGCACAGTCCATCGGTGAACCCGGTACACAGTTGACACTGCGGACGTTCCATACGGGCGGAGTTGCAGAACGGGCAATTCTCGAA
>CAYTND010000038.1:0-11220 GCA_964438965.1 uncultured Pirellulales bacterium | reverse complement strand
ACCACATCCCTGAAAGATTTTCCGATTCCCAGGCGGCCCCGCTTTTATGCGCCGGCGTAATTGGTTATCGTGCCGTACGTTTATCCAACATCACGGACGGCCAAATCGTCGGCCTGTTTGGCTTCGGTGCTTCAGCCCACATCGTTATTCAGATAATCAGGTACAAATTCCCTAACAGTCCCATTTTTGTCTTCACCAGAAGCGCCGAACACAGACAATTAGCTGAAAGTCTTGGCGCCGCCTGGGCCGGCTCACCTGTAGAGAAACCGCCCGCGAAGATAAAACGGGCAATTGATTTCACGCCCGTTGGCCAGTCCATATCCAACGCCCTGCTGGTTATGGAAAAAGGCGGCAGATTAATTATAAATGCTATTCGCAAAACCACACCTGTTCCACAGCTCGATTATGCCAAACACCTTTGGCTCGAAAAAGAAATAAAAAGTGTCGCCAACGTTACGCGACGGGACGCAGAGCAATTTTTGCCGTTAGCCGCTCAAATCCCCATTACGCCACAGGTCCAGGAATTCGAATTGGAGCAGGTCAACGAGGCCCTAATCTCACTAAAGCAGGCCAAAATCCGCGCCGCCGCCGTCCTGAAAATCCAGGGATAAAATTCCAGTCTCGCCAAGCTTGACACCTCTGTTCTTGTTTGTATAGTAACGTTCCATTTAATATTCAAAAGTCCTAAGAGCAGAAGTAATCGCACATCCAATCAACGACAGCAAATCGGATTGCTGGTTTTTTTACTTACCCGAACCAGTCCCAAGGTATTGCCGTATCTTCTTGTAAATAACACGCGACCTGTTCTCGTTGCCCCCTAATTTGCCTGTTCTAATGCTAAGCTCGCTGCTATCGCCCGGTCCCGGCTCAATCCATATCGTGATTTTCTTACCATCCGCAGCTCTGGCGACAATTTTTGCTATAAAGACATCTTTGGCCTGTTCAATAACCTCTAACTCCAAGTGTTGCAGAGCCTTTAGCGTCGCCGAATACACGCTGGTCAAGTCTTGGCTGGCCACAGCGTAAAGTTTGCCCCTTGAATAAACAGCAGCATCAGTACCTATCAAGTTAGGCCTGCTACAGCCGCACACGGCCAACATCAAACCGGCAAGCACACAAATTGTACAGATTCTTCGAATTGACATCTTACACTCCTTAAAAAAAATTATTGTTCACGCCGTTTATTTATCTTCAGCAGCTCACATTGTCAACACTTTATTTAAATTACTCCCATCATCGACAGCGAACAAGCTGCTCCATATCTACCTGAAGCTGAGGAATATTTGTTTTCAGGTCTTCGATAAAACGCAAACCGTCTTTCCAGTATCCCGCCGTAGGCTTCAAATCAGAATGAAAACCGGCAAAATAACGATTTATATTGTGAACTAAAAGTTCCCGCAAATATTTGCTTACCATTGACGCTAATGACACCGGCAAAAATCGCTCATCAGCACCGACGACGAAATGCAAACGCATACCTTTACCGCCTGCTCGCAATTCATAGCTGCTGTCCGCCGGGCTCTCACGGAGAATCTTCAATTCCATATCGCTGAACATCCGCTGAAGATGTTTCCGATAGCGGACGCGTCCCCCTTGCCTATCGACTATAATCTGCAAATCATCACCCGCAAAATTATCAAAAGCCCGCTTTATAAGCCGCGAGGTAGCGGTGAAAAGAACATTAGCTTTGTTCTTCACCGAAGCCACCATCTTGTTATAGTACCCAACGTCCAGACAATAACTTTTCAACTCTAAGAGTTTGATGCCATTTGAAGTCATATCGTCCGCTAACACCGCCGAGGCAATTGCCCTGTCAGCAGCATCTGCCGAAAGGCGATAACTTCCGGCACCCTCGTACCACGGATAAGCACTTATTCGCTCAAGGCAGCTCGGACATAATAATTCTATAAGTTCGGTCAACGTGGCCGGCTCTTTATCGAGACACTTCAAGGCCCCCAGGACTGTCCGTTCTAAATGCTTGATTCCCACAGCTCTGCTGTAAGCCTTCTTGCTGTCGGTAATGAGCATTCGCCCCGCGAGATGTTTTCGCCTGTCGCCGACACTTTTTCGCAAAATCTGCCACAGGTCTGATGTCAAAATATGGTGTGGCAGCGAAAATGTGCTCGACGATACGACCAACGGCCCAAGAAGTGGACCAAAGCCCGCTTCATCTATTCCTACCAGAACAACCATCCGTGGAACTCCTGCTATCCATATTGAAACTACCTTCCTTGCATCTGCAATTAGCCGTTATATTACACTATCCGGATGAACATTATAACTAATAGTATTCCTGATTACAAGTTTTCCTTTATTTTGACACTACCGGCTTCTTTGTTTGACATTGTCCCTGAGTGCCTGTAGAATCTTCTCTCTAAAAATCAACGCTTATACAGTGAGGCATAGCATGCAGCTAAAGGTAAAGTTTCTCGGTGCAGCTCAGAACGTTACGGGTTCGCGACATTTGTTACAGGCCAATGGCACCAGGCTTCTTGTGGATTGCGGCTTCTATCAGGAACGGCAGTTCAAGGCAAGAAACTGGGAGCCTTTTGAAGTGCCCCCTGATAGTATTGATGCTGTCCTTTTGACTCACGCACATCTGGACCATTGCGGCTTATTGCCGAAGCTGGTTCAGGGGGGATTCAAAGGTAAGATATATTGTACTGCCGCCACTTCGGAGATTGCGCAGATAATATTATTAGATTCGGCCAAGATACAGGAAGAGGACGCCGAGTATAAGCGCAAAAGACATAAGCGCGAGGGTCGAAAAGGCCCGTATCCGGTGGTCCCGCTTTATACTACCAAAGACGCGGAGGCCTGCTTACCACTTTTTTCGCGGGTTGGATACCGCAAGTCCGTAGATATCGGCGATGGAGTGGAAGCGACTTTCTATGACGCCGGTCACGTCCTCGGCTCTTCCATCATAAGGGTAAAAGTACGACAGGAGGGCCAAGAAAGGATAATGTTGTTCTCTGGTGACATCGGCCGGCCTGACAGGCCCATCGTTTGCGACCCAACTGTTTTTGACAGGGCTGACTACGTTTTCATTGAGTCCACCTATGGCGATAGGGTGCATAAGAATACTGGAGATATAAAGAAGCTGATTGGTGAGGTGATAAACTTAACGAGAAAAGCCGGTGGTAATATTATCATCCCAAGCTTCGCTCTCGAACGCTCGCAGGAGGTTCTATATTATATTAACGAATTACTCCTTGAAGGAACGATACCACAATTGAAGATTTTCTTAGACAGTCCGATGGCTACGAGGGTTACTAAGGTTTTCAAACATCACGCTGAATTGTTTGATGAAAAGATGACAGAATTTGTCAAACGGCATAAATCACCTTTTGACCTGCCGGGACTGGAACTGGCAGGCAGGGCCGAGGAGTCAAAGGCAATTAACCATATAAAAGGTACGATTATTGTTATTGCAGGCTCCGGGATGTGTACAGGCGGCAGGGTAAAACACCACTTAGTCAACAACATCACCGGCCCACAAAATACAATAATGTTCGTAGGCTATCAGGCGTTCGGCACACTTGGCAGACGAATCGTTGACGGCGAAAAACAGGTCAGAATCCTCGGCCGGGACTATCCGGTCAGGGCAAGAATTGTCCGGATAAGCGGTTTTTCTGCACATGCGGACAGGGACGAGCTTTTCAAATGGTTGAGCACATTGGAAGTGCCTCCCAGAAAACTTTTTGTCGTACACGGCGAATCTGAAAGCGCAAACCATTTCGGCGATTACGTCAGGCAGAAAACAGGCTGGCATGTAACTGTTCCAGCATATCAGGATGAGATTGTTCTCGATTAACCAAAAAGCGAGCGCACTGATAATCTCAGCCGGTGTGTTGGGGAGCTGCCGGACTTAGCCGGATTTATGACTTATTATCCCGCGTTTTTTTCCTGCGTTCTGATAACCAGCTCAGCAGTATGCCTAATTCAAACAGTAAATACAACGGTATTCCGAGAGTTACCTGAGAGACTACGTCCGGCGGAGTGGCCATAGCAGCTACTACGAATATACCAAGCAGAACAAATTTTCTTGACTTGCGTAACGCCTTCACTGAGACCAAACCTGTTTTGTTTAAAAAGAAAATGGCTACCGGGGTCTGAAAAGCAATGCCAAAAACCAGCATCAGCATGGTTACAAAAGATATGTAGTTCGCGAAAGTAAAATTGGAGCTGACGCCGAGGACTCTCTCGTTGAACTTCACAAGGAAACCAAGCGTGAGCGGCGCCACTACCATTACGAAGAACAAAGCCCCTATCACAAATAGAGCCGCCGAAAAAGGTGCTGCCAGGTGAACATAACGTTTTTCATTCGGATAAAGTCCGGCGGCGACAAACATCCATAACTGATAGAAGACCCATGGTGATGATAGTATCAGGCCCGAGATTAAAGCTATTTTAATGTAGCTGATAATACCATCGGCGGGAGCAAGTGTCTGCAGGCGGGCATCTTCACCCATAACCCCAAGATATGGTCCTTCGATAAAGACTATTATTTTTGAACAGAAAACAAGGCAAATGACCGCACCAATCCCCAGCCCGACCAGTGCAAGAATCAAGCGCGAGCGCAATTCCTCAAGGTGGTCGCCCAGACTCATAGTACCACCGAGGGGGTCTTGTTTCTTCTTCTTTTTGGTCTTGCCCATTTTAATCTGTTAGGCGAGTCTGAAGAAACTTTCAGCTCTGGCGTGTTAGCTCATGGTCTCGGATTCGTCCAACCCGGCGGCGTCCTTGACCTCTTCTACGACATCGTCCTTTATCTTCGTTACGTCACTAATCAAATCATCCTTGGTTTCTTCTACTTCGTGAACTCCCTTCTTGAACTCGGTCAGACTCTTACCCAGACCACGGGCAATCTCGGGCAGCCGTCTGCCGAATAGAAGCACCGCGATAATAAGAATAATGACAAGCTCAAAAGGACCGGGCGTCCAAAACCCCAGATATTGCATATATTCAGTCATTTTATAGTCTCCTTATTCATCTATCGCAGTATTATAACACCACCTTGGTTGTTTTGTCAATAATAACAATGCACTAAATTTAATTTACACAAACACCAACACAAAGTATAATCCATCCCGGTTTTAGGGTCAAGTAAATTGTTTTTATTGGAGTTGGCCATGGGTCCGGTTTCCGGCCGAAATAAGCGTCTCGAATCCGCCATAAGTGTCCTTCTATTAGCGCTCCTTCTTCTTATCGGCCTGGGGGTATTCATAAGGCAGT
The DNA here is from genome assembly GCA_964438965.1 of uncultured Pirellulales bacterium. Lineage (GTDB taxonomy): Bacteria > Planctomycetota > Phycisphaerae > Sedimentisphaerales > Anaerobacaceae > NIOZ-UU13. Next base: position 5,985 of record CAYTND010000038.1, on the reverse strand, counting down.
TCGATGTTGATATGGTTCGGTTTGGCATTGATACAACCACCGCAGGCCCATTATCGGAACAAATAGAACCAAGCACGCAGGAACCGTTTTTAGACGCCCTAACGCCTGATGGATTCAAAGAATTTTCAGAAACCGAAACGTATGACGCTGGAAATCTTTACGAAAAGATTAACGGCAAAGCCCCTCTTTATACCGAATCCGGCTTTGTGAAATTATTTACCCGGCGATTGATAAGTAAGGACGATGAGAGTCTATGGATGGAGCTTTTTGTTTTTGATATGGCTGCCATCAGAAATGCGTTTTCGGTCTATAGTGTGCAAAAAAGGGCCGATGCCCGGATGCTCACTTTTGCCGACCCTCAGCCCTGTTACAAGACCAGTAATGGATTGTATTTCGTGCACGGCAAGTTCTACGTTGAGTTAATCGGCTCGACCGAATCCACTGCTCTGGATAAAGCAATGGCGGAAATCGCCGTAAAATTCGCAAGCCAGACAATTGTCGATGACGCGAAGATTGTAGGGCTTGCTTTGTTTCCAGAAGAGAATCGTGTTCAGGGCAGTTTCAAATTATACCTGGCAAACGCCTTTGGATTTGATGCATTCACCGACATTTTCACTTGCCGGTACAAGCTCGGCGACGAGACGATCACCACATTTCTTAGTAAGCGCCCTGACCCACAGGATGCCCGGACTACTGCTGAAAGCTATTATAATTTCCTGATTGAAAACGACGCTGAAGACAAGCCAACAGCCAACAAAACGCTTAAAGACATTGGGGCCAAAGTTCTTGATTTTTACGACACTACTGAAATTATTTTCGCAACAGGGCCGTTTATTGGCGGCATTCACGAAGCCGAAAATCAAGAGGCCGCAGAAGAATTAGCAGCCAGACTGTTTGACAAACTTAAAAAGGAAGAACTGTCATTATGAACGGAACGCAGACAACTTGTCATTCTGAACGGAGCGCAGCGGAGTGAAGAATCTCTTACTTTCGTATCGCCGTCGGTGCTCTGTTGCTGGTGATTTGATGAGTCGTCATTCCGCACTTGATGCGGAATCCAGACCTCTCAGACTGGATTCCCGCTTTCGCGGGAATGACGATAATTGCAGGTAGTAAAAGCAGAAAACAATGACTGAGCAAAATGTTCAAAATTTTGGGCGAAGGCAATTCTTAGCTCGGTCCGGCAAGGCCGGAATTTCTATCGCCGCTGCTGGTCTAATTTCTTATCAACTCTATGATAGATATGGCCCCACAACCGGTGTCGATGCCGAATCACTCGTTACTTTGCCGGACTTCAGCGTGCCACACAAACTCGGCCAGACTTTGAGTATTGTCAAAGGCCCTGACAGAAAAGCAACTGCCAACAAGGCAATAGAATTGCTCGGCGGTATAGAAAGATTCGTCAAGAAAGGCGAAATAGTTGCGATAAAGCCAAATGTTGCATTCGCTTCATCGCCGATGCTCGGAGCTACAGCCCATCCTGAACTCGTGGCCGAAGTGGTGCGACTGTGCTACGAAGCCAGAGCTAAGCAAGTTATCGTTACCGACAATCCAATCAATGACCCCGCAAGCTGTTTTACATTAAGCGGTATCGGCAAGGCCGCCAGCCAAGCCGGCGCCAAAGTCGTACTGCCAAAAGACCATCTGTTTAGGCATACAACACTCGAAGGTGGTAAGCTTATCAGAAATTCGCCCGTATTTTTTGGACCATTTGAAAATGTGGATAAATTGATTGGCATCTCACCGGTAAAAAACCACGCCAGAGCCGGCGCTTCTATGTCGATGAAAAACTGGTATGGCCTTCTGGGCGAAGGACGGAACGTCTTCCATCAGGATATTAACACTATCATTGCCGAACTGCCTATGATGGTAAAGCCAACGTTGGTGATATTGGACGGCACTGAAGTTATGATAACGAACGGCCCAACCGGAGGCTCTGTCTCAGACTTGAGACGCACAAATACTTTAATTGCAAGCACTGATATGGTGGCAGCCGATTCCTTCGGATGCACACTTTTAGGTCTGACGGTCTCGGATTTACCTTACCTTACAAAAGCCGAAAAAGCCGGCGCTGGAACAACTAACTATGAGGTACTCAAGCCGGTATTTGGGACAGTGTAAGACCTGTCTTTGTAACAAGACTTCAAACGATATAATATGATGAAGATAAATATCCGTTTCAAGTAAAGTCTAAGGAGAAGTTATGAGTATCTTACGTTTAATCGCAGGTATTTCGGTTACAACATTAATCGCAGCATTCTGTGTTCCGGCCTTTGCCCAGGAAACAGTTGTCGTTCGGCCAAAGGAAATTGACGACATCCTGCTAAATCCCGGAATCGGCTTTATGACGTTTCAGAGATTCAACGGCGATGAGTTAAATGCAGCTAAAGGTTGGACCGAGGGCAAGCCTATCGTTTATCAGGAATTTGATGGGAATTTGGAAAACAAAGACCATCCGATGACGACGATAGCATATTTCCGAATTTATTGGAAGTTCATCGAACCGCAAATGCACAAATATCGATGGGACTTGATAGATAAAGCCCTCAAAACAGCCCGCCAGCGAGGCCAGACTCTGATGCTGCGCATAGCACCATACGGAACAGGGACTCAAAATGATGTCCCGGACTGGTATCGTGCAATGGTTGGCAAGAGGAAAGATTTGCCGGTGAAGAAGTGGCAGGTTGACCCTGAAGACCCACGGTACGTCAAGTATTTCACAAATATGATAAGAACTCTCGGCAAACGTTATGATGGACACCCGGACCTCGAAAGCGTGGACGTTGCGATTGTCGGGGCCTGGGGTGAAGGTGCAGGCTCCGCTCTATTGACACACAAAACAAGGCAGGCACTGGTTGATGCCTATATCGACTCCTTTAAGAAAACACATCTTGTTATGCTCCTCACTGATGAGAAAACAAACAGCTATGCGCTTTCCAGGGCCGACGTCGGCTGGAGGGTCGATTGTCTCGGAGATATGGGAGGCTTCAGTCCCACCTGGTCGCACATGAACGATTATTATCCGCAGGCAATCATCAACTTTGGTACGTGGGAGGCCTGGAAAAAAGCCCCTGTAACGCTTGAGGTATGCTGGGTAATGCAGCACTGGAAAGATATGGGCTGGGACGTTGACCACATAATCGATGAGTCGCTCAAGTGGCACATTTCTTCTTTTAACGCTAAATCCTCGCCGGTGCCGAAGGAATGGTGGCCTTCGGTCAATAGATGGCTCAAGAGAATGGGATACAGATTTGTACTTCGCAAGTTTACCTACCCGGCCGAGTTGAATCCAAACAGTAAACTGTCTTTCACTTCATGGTGGGAAAACAAGGGTGTTGCACCGTGTTACAAGAAATTCCCTCTTGCTCTTCGTCTCAAAAACGATGAGAAAACTGAGATATTAGTCACCAATGCCGATATCAGAACCTGGCTGCCGGGCGACAATCTTTATGACGACACAGTTTTGGTTCCCTCTAATATGTCTCAGGGAGAATATGACCTGCAAATCGGCATTCTCGACCCGCTGTCCAACAAGCCCAAGGTTAAACTTGCCATATCTGGAAAACAGCCGGATGGCTGGTACTATCTTGGAAAAATAAAGATTCGAAATTAAGTGACCAAAGCTGCCGGGATCCTCGCAATGACGTGATAATCATGTCATTGCGAGCGAAGCGAAGCAATCTCTCAGGTACAGTAAATCGGAGACTTTCACAGCTCTGAAAGTGTGATTATGAAAATTGTAACAGTCAGACGTATAAGCCAGGCCTTTTTCTTTTCGATGTTTGCCTGGTTTTGCGTGGTCAGCACCGTCGGCGAAAAATTCTGGCAGTTACGAGGTTGGCCGGTCAATTGGTTTTTACAGCTCGACCCATTAGTGGCAATCGCCACAGCGTTGACTACGCACACGCTCTACTGGCCTCTTTTGTGGGCGCTGGCTACGATTGTACTGACAATAGTATTCGGGCGGTTCTTTTGCGGCTGGGTTTGTCCTTTCGGCGCCCTGCACCAGTTCGTTGGCTATCTCGGCAACCGAAAAAAAACAACAGCACAAAAAATCCAGCTAAACAAATACCGAAAGCCCCAGTGCATAAAATACTTCATTCTCATATTCTTTTTGTTTATGGCCGCTTTCCCATCACTCGCCGTTACTTTGCAGACTGGTTTGCTCGACCCTATACCCCTTGTAACCCGTTCTTTTAACCTGCTGTTGCTACCCATTATCGACAGGAGCGTTAACTTTGTTTCGGTATCAGCCCGCTTTTACGAAGGGGCCTGGCTGATACTCGCGATATTTCTGACAGCAACTTTACTCAATCTGGTTATCCCCCGGTTCTATTGCAGATTCATCTGTCCGCTCGGTGCATTGTTCGCCATCATCAGCAGGTTCGCTATCTGGCGAATCGGCAAGAAGCAAAGCGAATGTTCAAATTGCAAACTGTGCGATAAGGCCTGCGAAGGCGCCTGCGAACCGAGCGGCAGCATAAAAATAAGCGAATGTGTGCTTTGCTTTAACTGCCGGGACGATTGCAGAGACGAGCTGCTCGCTTACCAGACAAGACCGTCACTGGCGGGCGAAATCACAGACCCGGACGTATCTCGCAGGGGCTTCGTGCTTTCGTTGGCAAGTGGTATCTTCGCAGTACCGGCCCTCAGACTAAGCAATAAATTAGGCAGCAACTGGCACCACAAACTTATCCGACCGCCGGGCGCACTACCGGAAGAGGAATTCTTGAAAAGATGTATCAAGTGCGGACAATGTATGCGGGCCTGCCCTACGAATGTTATCCAGCCCGGTGGTATCCAGCCGGGTCTGGAAAACCTCTGGACACCTGTACTGAACAACCGAATTGGTTCAAGCGGCTGCCAGTTGAACTGCGTAGCTTGTGGCCAGATGTGTCCGACCTCGGCTATCAGGCCGATTACACTCGCCGAGAAACACGGACTCGGTGATTTTGCCCAGGCCGGACCAATCAAAATAGGAACCGCCTTTTTTGACAGCAACAGGTGTCTTCCCTGGTCGATGGATAAGCCCTGTATAGTCTGCGAAGAAAATTGTCCCGTCAGTCCCAAGGCGATTTATACTCAGGAATGTTTCAACACGGTGCGAGATGGCATCTTGACAGTTAAAAAAGTTGCTGACAATATCATAGAAGTTGAGCAAACTATTGTGCCGGGTAATTTCGCCAGCGGCGATTTTTATTTTGCCATTGAAGGTGAGGATCGCAGGAAAATCACAGCAAATAACGAAAATTCTCTGGAAATTCCTCCTGATGAACAATTCGTAAAAATGCCTCTTCCAGGTGGTAAAATTGAGGTCCAGGTCCGCTTGCAACAGCCTTTCGTTGATATTGAAAAATGTATTGGCTGTGGAGTATGCGAACACGAATGCCCCGTAAGCGGTAAAAAAGCTATAAGGGTCTCTGCAGAAGGTGAAACAAGAAGCACTGATAGAAAGTTATTGCTAAAACGCTGAGTTTTTGGAGGTTAGCACAATTAAAGAAAAACAGAACAAAGTCAATAGAAGGAATTTTTTGAAAACTATGGGGGCGGCCGGGCTGGCACCTGCTTTCGCAGGACTGACAAAGGGCTTGGAAGCATCAGCAGAAGCAAATGCTGAAAAAAAAGACAAACCCAAATACCCACAGGTCCCGAAACGTAAATTAGGCAAGACAGGTGTTGAAGTGCCGTCTCTGTCTTTAGGGACAAACAGACTCATCGACAGCCAAATCCTCTTAAGAGCTGCTCTTCGTTGGGGAGTTAACTATTGGGATACCGCTCACAGCTATACCGGGGGAAACTGTGAGCTTGCCATAGGTAAATTCATCTCGCGGAGCCCGGATGCCCGAAAGAAACTGTTCATTGTCAGCAAGGCAACTGGCGCAAGAACAATAGCGGATGTGGAAAACCGTCTTCAAACCTCTCTTAAGAGAATGAATACCGAGTACATCGATTTGTACTATGGCGTGCATGGACTGTCCAGCCCTT
>CAYTND010000037.1:0-11258 GCA_964438965.1 uncultured Pirellulales bacterium | reverse complement strand
AGATGAGGAGGGAATGCCGAAAGAAGACACAGGATACATCGCGCCGGTTGTCTTAGCGGATAAGTGCGTCGGATGCGGACTCTGCCAGACGCGCTGCCACAAAATCAATGTAGAAGAAAAGCGCCTGCTCGCAGAGACCGCGATACGGGTGGCAGCCGGTCCGGGAAAGGAAGATCGCATAATGAGCGGTTCTTACCTGGCCCTGCGCGAAAGGGCGCGGAGAAAAAAGCGAGAGAGACGGGAGAAACAGTTGGAACAAAACGGCGCCGGTGACGACTACCTTCCCGACTTTCTGAAATGAACCATGACTGAATGAAAGGAAATTTGAAAATGTCCACTTTGCTACACGATCTGAGATTCGCCCTCCGCGTGTTTCTCAAACAGCTGGCATACACCCTCATGATTTTGTGGATGCCGGCGCTTGGAATCGCCGGAAACACCGTGATTTTCAGTATTTTCAACGGCCTGTTCCTGCGGCCCCTGCCTTTCAAGAACTCCGAGCGACTGGTTAATCTGGACGAAAGGGCGCCAAGATGGAACTTGGAGTTTACCAGCATCGCCTATCCCGACCACTATGTCCAGGAGATGGCCGATCGCTGTTCCGGGTAAAACAAGACTTATTTAATTTAACAAATTTTCAACTAATAACGATTAACTGAAAGGACAACTTATGGAAACCAAAGTGATACAAGAAACGCCGGGCTTGTCGCGAAGAGACTTTATCAAGACCTCAGTCCCGATTTTATCGGGATTGGGGGCTGCGAGTTTGTTGTCGGGAACAAGCCGAATCTTTGCGGCAGGTTCCGACAAGGTGCGCATCGGTCTGATTGGATGCGGTGGGCGAGGCACACATGATACAACAAAGTGCCTGAACTCAGCAGAGAACGTAGAACTCGTGGCAATGGGCGACCTTTTTAAGGACCGCCTGGATAGGTGTCGCAGAACTCTTAAAAGGAACCTATCCGATAAGGTTAAGGTAACTGAGGATACGTGCTTTGTTGGTTGGGATGCCCACAAGAAGGTCGTTGGGTGTGATGATGTGGACATGGTGATACTAACGGAACCGCCGCACTTTCGTCCGGGACATCTGAAGGCGGCGATAGAAGCAGGCAAACATGTGTTTATGGAGAAGCCGGTGGCGGTGGACCCGGCTGGTGTTCGCTCAGTGATTGCGTCATCAGAGCTGGCGGACAGGAAGGGCCTGACGATAGGTGCCGGTACACAGATGCGGCGGATATCACATTTAGAGGAAGGTATTAAGAGTATCCATGATGGTGCCATAGGTGAGATTGTGGGCGGTCAGTGCGTCAGGCTCGGCGGAGGGATGTTGACCTGGGGGCAGAAGGAACGCCAGCCGAACTGGTCGGATATGGAGTGGCACTTACGGCGGTGGCTGTTTTTGACCTGGCTTTCCGGGGACTTTATAGTTGAGATGCACGTACACAACCTGGACGTAATGAACTGGGCGTTAGGTGCGCATCCGGTCCAATGTGTTGGTATGGGCGGCCGAGAGGTGCGAAAGTCTCCGGAGTACGGCAACGTTTTTGACCATTTAGCGGTTGAGTATGAGTATCCGAACGGCGTGCGGGTTGAGTATATGGGTGCCCAGATTGATGGTCTCACCGGTCGAAACGACCAGCGGTTTGTGGGGACAAATGGTCGTGCCTATACGGACTTTGGCAGGGTTGTAGTTGAAGGCCCGAGAAAAATCGAATACGCGTGGGATGAGGTGGATCCGTCTTTAAAGCAACATGCGGACCAAATTGCAGCGATTCGCCAGGGCAAGCGGCTGAACGAAGGCAGGCGCATCGCTGAAAGTACGCTGACCTCAATTATGGGCAGAATGAGCGCTTATACCGGCCGGGCTCTAAAATGGGACTGGGCGATGAAGGCCTCGAAACTGGACCTAAGTCCGCCGAAATATGAGTTTGGCGATTTGGCGATGAGACCGGTTGCTGTTCCCGGTAAGACACGACTAATCTGAAGTAAAAGTAGAATTCGTTGAAGCGCTGTGTTATTGCAATCGCAACCGTGGTGGCAATGGAGGTGTCCCTGGATGTTTAAGAACTTTGTTTTGTTCTTTCTAATTGCTGCCCTGACATTGGCTGCAGAAAATACAGATGCTGTCGCTGGTTCTGCAACCTTGGCAGATGCAGTTACGTGGCTTGAGAATGAATCCCACCGCATGATCCGCGCCAGCAGGCGGACTATGAAGGACGGTACTTCTGCATTTCCACCCCAGGTTGGTATTGGCTATGAGGCTTTCTGGCTTCGAGACTTTGTTTATACGCTGGAAGGCTCCATTGATTCGTATTCCGACAAGGAGCTGCTCGAAGCGAACAGGATATTTATTGGCGGTATGAGGGCGGACGGCGCCGGGGTGGACTGTGTGAAATTCGACGGTCATCCTATTTACAAGCCCGGCTTCGGGACACTTGGCGCCAATCCCGTGGCCGATGGGTCGCAATTCACCGTGGCCGTGGCCTGGCATACTTATCAGAAGACGAAGGACTCAAAGTTCCTCGAAGAGATTATCGATGCCCTTGTCAAAACAATGCGCAGCGTTCCTCGTAATCCCGAAACAAAGCTGGTCCACATTAAGGACGTTGAATGGGACCGTTGTCCCTATGGTTTTACGGACACAGTCCGTATGCAGGGCGATGTTCTTTTTTGCTCTCTTTTGTATGTCGAGGCCGGCCGCAGGCTCTGTGATTTATTGAACGTAGTCGGCCGCAAAGACGAAGCTGCCGACTGGAAGTCCGAGGCTGAGGCAGTAGCTGAAAACATCCGGAAAGTCTTCTGGGACCCGCGTGTTGGTCTTTTTAGAGCAGCTACTGTTCGCTGTAAAGAGCATCACATTTGGGGTTCGGCCTTCGCGGTTTATCTTGGAGTTGCCGATAAGAGCCAGTCTATGGCCATCGCCAGGTACTTTAAGGACAACTACTCGCAGATAGTACAACAAGGTCAGATTCGCCATCTGCCGCCCGGAGTTTATTGGGAAATGTGCGTTGCCGGTCGTGATACGTATCAAAACGGTGCCTACTGGGCCACGCCCACGGGTTGGTTTGTTTATACGCTGGATATGGTGGATCCCAAACTTGCGGACCAAACAGTGATTGACCTTGTAACCGATTTCCGCAAGGGCGGCGCATGTGAGTGGGTGTTTGGTGAAAAACGCAGGTTGCCCAACTACCTTGCCAGCGCTTCACTACCATTAGCAGGTATCCGTGCTATGATTGAGCGTCGTAAGAATGATACGTCCACAGCGGTTCCGACGAGAGAGGAAAATAATCAGTAGTATCGATATTGAAAAGCTTGAATAAGCTCAACCGACAATTTCACTGATGTCGATAAGGTGCATTTGTCGGCCGTTGCCTGCGTGTGGTGAATCAATAACAACGCTATGCCCATCGGGGCTGAAACGCGGATGCGTATCACATCGCCATTCGCCCGTATATTGCGGCGGTAAATAGAAATGGCCGAGCGGAACTCTTTCGCCGGTCGCTACATTGTAAAGATAGGGATTTTGCTTTCGCTCTTTGTCCGGATAGGTGTCGTTGAGAATCCACTTTTTGCCCGGCAGGTATGTGCAGTGCCCGTTTTTGGGCATAACCTCTTTGCCAACTACCTCAACCTTTCCTCCCGTGCGGTCCTCGTAGAGATAGAATGCGTTTTCGTGTGAAGGGTGCCAGGCCCAGGCGAGGATGTGGCGTGGGTCGCGCCAGATAAAGTGCGAGGTTTTGCCGTAGCTGTCCACGACACGAATGTCCGAGCCGTCGGGCTTGGCGGTGAGCATTCGCGTGCCGAAACTCCGCAAACCAGCGGCCCGCCAGCGGTGCAAAAAGATAAATCGAGAGCCGTCAGGATTGTCCTGGGGACTCCTTATGGAGAATAGCAGATGATTAAAATAATGTTTTGCATCTTTGGGGTCGCCGGGAATCTGGCCGAACCTGGCGATGTCCGCGATGGAGATTATCAAATCCCGCCTGCCTGTTTTAAGGTCGATTCGGAAAATGCCTGAATCTTTTGGTGCCAGGTCATCTTTATTTGGGTCGGGCAGGCCTGCGTAGCCGTAGCCGGGGCGCATATCCCGGATGCGGCGGAAGTCCGGCGCCACAGCCGTTCGGCCATCGGGGCTTATAGTGTAGATTGGATAAGGCAGTGTTCGCTTTTTGCCGCTGCGAACATTAAGGATGTGGCAAACGAATCGGTCGCCTTCCCGGTCGTTCCAGATAATTTCATTTTTCGAGCCGGGCAGCCATTGGAGCATACATCCCTGCTGCCAGCACCATGAGCGGGATTGGCCTAATTCTGTCCATCGGTCGCCTTTTTTCAAATCTACCATCCCGATTTTGATGACGTCGTCGGGCCTGGGGCTGCGATGCTCGAAGTCAACCTCCATCCCAAGTGCGTAACGGCAGGCCGGGTCGAACTGTAGTTTGTCGTAGTAGCTGAACCAGTGGAACTTAGGTCCGCGAGTGATAGCCCGAACGGGAGGTAAGTTTTCGAGTTTTGAATTTGCCTGGGTAATGTGGCCGGGTAAAGATGCCAGTGTTAGTGCACCGCCGGCTGTATATCGCAGAAATCCGCGGCGAGTCAGTTTGATATTGTCCATACAGCACAATTCTATTGCTTTTAGAAGTGAGTTCAAGAACCAATTGCTTTTACAATTGTCCCAAAGCTGGCCCGTTATCATAAAAACCGGCATTTGAAAAATGCGCTATATCGCAAGGCAAGGTAGCTGTCAATGACAGATAGTGATGATGACTGCCCCAGGGTTTGGGAGAATTCTGAATCCTGGATATGGCGTAAATTATGTTGACAGCGGGACATAAGAGTGTTATAATTATTTTGATTTTTGCATTTCCAATAACAAACAGCAAGGAGAAAAGGGCATGCAATCCATAATGAGGAAGACGTTTGTCCTGATTCTTTGTCTGGTGTTAGCCAGCAGAAGGGAGTACGCAAATGTGGAGCTTATTTAGAAAATCCAACGACCTGTTGAGAAGACTATATGTCATTTCGACCGAAGCGATGCGAAGCATCGTGAAGTGGAGAAATCTATTAAGACCTGCCTCGACTCCGCCCCCGTGCTTTCTTGCGAAAGCAAGAACGGGGGCTGCGCTCGGAATGACGCCTACAATGTCTTCGACAGAGCAAAATTTCAAGAGATTTATGCTTGGAGCAGCTGCAGGTTTTTTAATTGGTTATGGAAGTGCATCTGCAAAAGCTGATTTTGTTATTGGAACTCCTAAGCCAGTGCCTAATGTTAATAGTTCGGTTGAAGGAGATTGTGATTCTAGTATTTCAGCAGACGGCTTAGAGCTTTATTTTCGCAGAGATACACCTGGATGGAACTGGAATATCTGGGTAGCAAAAAGGCAGAGTGTTTTTCATCCTTGGGAAGAGCCAAAAGATCTTGGACCTCCTGTTAATGTTCCTTATCATACAGAAGGTCCGAGTATTTCAGCAGATGGTTTAGAGCTTTATTTTTCATCTAGCAGGCCTGGAGCACTTGGCTGGACAGGTGTAGATACTGATTATGATATCTGGGTTTCAAAAAGAGAGACAAAACAGAGTCCTTGGCAAGAGCCAGTAAATTTAGGAGCCCATGTTAATAGTGCTTTTTGGGAGGTTGTTCCTAGTATTTCAGCAGACGGCTTAGAGCTTTACTTTGAAATTGATGCCCCTGGAAAATCTGCTGATATACTGGTTTCAAAAAGAGAAACAAAAAATAGCCCTTGGCAAGAGCCAGTAAGTCTTGACTCAATTGTTAATAAAAGAGGTTATGATGGTCATCCTAGTATTTCAAAAGATGGATTGTGTCTTTATTTTAGTTCTAGTAATCCTAGCAAACAGTATGGTAGTCGTGATATTTTTGTATCTACACGTCCAACAATAAACAGCCCTTGGCAAGAGCCAGTAAATCTTGGCCCTATGATTAATAGTCCAAATACAGAATCTGGGCCAAATATATCATTTGATAATTCAACACTTTATTTTGATGTTTTTCCAAAATATGGAGGAGGGTATCATGGCTCAGAAATCTGGCAGGCATCAATCACTCCTGTTGTTGATTTTAATAATGATGGACTGGTTGATTTGAAAGATCTTTCTGAACTTGAGCAGAACCTGTTTCAGGATGATTCTAGGTTTGATATTTTTCCAGTACCTTTTGGTGATGGAAAAGTAGATGCAAATGATTTAGATGTTTTTCTTGATTATATGTTTAAAGAGCCAGGATTAATGGCTTACTGGGAGCTTGATGAGTCAGAAGGGGGCATTGCTCATGATTTTATTAGTGATTGTAATGGGGTTCTTTATGGCAATCCTGTCTGGAGGCCTGATGTTGGATTAAATGGCGCACTTGAGCTTAATGGAGATGATTATGTTGATGTCCCTTATATATGGAATCCATCAGATGGAGGATTTAGTGCATTTGCATGGGTAAAAGGAGGAGGGCCAGGACAGTCAATTATCTCTCAAAAGAGTGATGATTTAATGCAAGGAGCAACCTGGCTTGGAGTGTCTTTAGAAGGAAAGCTTATGACTGAATTGGCAAGCTGGGGGCGTGCAGGAGGGCCATTAGTATCTGATTATGCAATTACTGATGGAAACTGGCATAATGTTGGTTTTATATGGGATGGAAATCATAGGTATTTATATTTAGATAATGTGGAAGTTGCTAAAGATACTAGAGATGTTTATCTTTTTGAGTATCCTTATACTGGCTTGTATTTTGGTGCAGGAAAAGCTCTTGAGCAAGGAAGTTTTTGGAATGGATTAATAGATGATATTAAGATTTATAATAGGGCATTAGGCAAAGAGAAAAAACAAGAGTTGCCAGCAGATTCTTTAGAGGATTTTGAAACACAGGATTTTAGCAAGTTTGACTGGAAAAATTGGGGAGCTGGCTGGTTTATTACTTCAGAAGAAAAATATTCTGGAAATTATAGTGCAAGAGCTTTAGCTCAGGTACATAACACTGCTATTCTCTGGGTTGGACTTGATTGTGTAGAAGGGGATATTACATTTTATCACAAAGTTCCTTCTGGGTCATCTACATCATTAAGATTTTATATTGATAATATTGAAAAAGGAAGATGGCTAGGCATAGAAGACTGGACAAAAGAAACTTTTCATGTAGAAGCAGGCAGAAAATATTTTATGTGGAAATATGGAAAAGGCCCTACAGAGGATTTTGAAAAAAATGATACTGCCTGTATTGATGATATTGTGTTTCCTGTTAGGTGAGTAGATTAGTGGATAAGCGGTTGGAACCATTTTGTTCGAGCAGTGGGGGGACGCTCTTTAGGCCGAGCCGAGAATCCACAGCGGCGTGAGCCGAAGCTCTTTTGGTGCCGGACACACCTAATTGGTGCGGGAGACTTCTCGGACGTAGGGGCAGTTCGCTCGGCTCGGCGAATCGGGCCGAACTGCCCCTACCCGGCGGCTAAAGATTAGCTCTTTTAATGCCGATGATATGGTATGAGACGAGCAGTTAGAAGATTCGACCCCGGCAGCGCCGGGTTCCGAACAAAACCCGCCGTTGGCGGGGCAGCGCTGGGTTCTGACCAAAACCCGCCGTTGGCGGGCGAAGGTACGGACGGTTCGGCCCGCTCCGGCCGGCTTCATCAGCCCGAGCGGCTTCGCCGAGCCGAGCGAACCGTCCCGCCGTTAGGCGTCCCCAAGGAGACTACTTTAGGGCAAAGCGTCAGGAGCTTTCTCAATTATCTGACTGTCGAGGCGGGGCTGGCCAACAATACCATTTTGGCTTACGGCCGGGACCTGAGAAGCTTTCTGAAATTCTGTTCTATATTCTCGACGAGTATCCAGCATCGAGCATCCAGCATCGACCCCAGCAGCGCTGGGTTCCGATCAAAACCCGCCGTTGGCGGGGCAGCGCTGGGTTCTGATCAAGACCCGCCGTTGGCGGGCATCAGCGAGCTGCGGCAAATAAAGCCGGCCCTTATCCAGAACTATCTGCGAGTGCTTACACAGGAGCAAAAAAGCGAAAGCTCGATTAAGCGTTCGCTGGTGGCCATAAGAATGTTCCTTCGGTTCGGCAAGCTTACCGGCCTTATCGAAGACGACTTTAGCTCAATTCTTGAAAGCCCGAAGGTCTGGCAGAAACTGCCGTGTGTTTGCAGCAAACAACAGGTTCTTGAGCTTTTGAATGCACCGTGTCCGGATGAGCCTTTTTACTTTCGTGATAAGGCGATGCTTGAATTGCTTTATGCGACCGGTGTCCGCGCCAGTGAGATAGCAGGGCTGAAAACATCAGACTTAAACCTTAATATCGGTTACCTGCGCTGCCTTGGCAAAGGTAGTAGAGAACGGGTAGTCCCAATGGGCAAAGTTGCCATCGCAGCGATAGAAGAATACCTGATCCGCCCTGGCGGACGGCCGAGGCTGGTCAAGCCTTTCAGCGGCGATTTTCTGCTGCTTTCCCGAACAGGCCGGCCTATGAGCCGTATTGAGATTTGGAGGTTGGTCAAAAAATACGCGATTCGGGCGGGTATGCCCAGAAATTTAACTGTGCACACATTGAGACATTGCTTCGCAACGCATCTGTTGGCCGGTGGGGCCGATTTGCGAAGCGTCCAGGAGATGCTTGGTCATGTTGACATAGCCACTACGCAGATTTATACGCACGTTGACCAGGAAAGATTAAGAAAAATTCACCGGAAATACCATCCGAGACCGTAAATTCGATAATCGATGCTGGATGCTCGATGCTTCCCCGTTTTCACGGGGACAAGCTTGCCCCTGCGAGGGACCCCGCTTTGCGGGAACCCAAAGCAGGGGAGAATCGAGGAACGAGAATCCAGAAACAAGACTTGACTTGGATGTAGTTCATAGATTATTATATGGTAGTGAAGTTGATGGGCAGCAGTTTCCTCAAGGTCATTCGAATGAGCACGAAGAGGTTATATCTGATAATACTGATGTTGGCGATAGGGTGCCAGTCCCGAATTATTGGGAATTTTAGTGCAGACAAAGCGGCCTTTGCGGCTAATGCCACCAATGGAGTGCGCACGGAGGCCAAACCTGACGAGCAACTGGAAATCAACAAGAATGCCCTTCTCGAAGGCCCAAGCGAACAGATACGCATAAAAGCGGCCACTGTGATGTTGGGTAGTGAAAACCCCTTAGCCAGGGAGATTTTGCTTGATGCACTGAAGCAGACAAAGAACAGTGCGGCGCGTATGGCTGTCTGTAAGGCATTGATTCAGGCCAGGTCGGTAATAAATAACAAGGAAGATTTTATCCAGCCCCTGCTTGGTGTTTTTGCCACTGAGATTGCTGATGAAGCCCAATTGGCTGCGGATGCAACGTTGATTTTTAAGTATGAGAAAATCGGGGAATCGCTCGAAAATATAACAACAGATGCCTCAAAGCCGGTCAAGACGAGATTAAATGCCATCCAGGCATTGAAACGTCAGCCGGATATGGAGGCAACTATAAGACTTATAAGGCTGGTTGACGACCCTGAAAAACAAGTGGCTGCCGAGGCAAAAGAGGCGTTGCATTCTCTGGGCATACCGGTCGGCGAAAACTACTGGACGCGTGAGCAAAATATCAGTGAGCTGCGGAGCAAAGGAAAAGACGTATTCCTGCGGGACTGGCTGATTCACCAGGAGGCGCTGCTGCGCGAGATGAGAACCAAGTTGAACTCGTGGCAAAAGAGGTATCTAACAGAGTTGAGCAAAAGATACGACGGCATCAGTGATGATACGGCCAGAGGTAAGTTTTTGGCTGAGCATTTGGGAAGCTCAGAAGCGATAACCAAATTATGGGCGCTGGAAAAGGTCTCTCAATGGAGAATAGGAACGAACCCCAAATTACCGCCTGAACTCGAGCCTATTTTGGTCAATTTGATTTCGGACGCGGACAGAGATGTTCGGCTAAAGACAGCTACGCTGTTGTCTTTGATGGTGCACTTGAATTCGGCTCAACAACTGTTAGCTCAGCTTGAAGTCGAACCGGACGACCAGGTCAAAACTGAATTATTGGTTGCGCTCGGTGGGGCATGTTCAAACGCTCTTAAGACCTCACCTGTCACGATTTCATCGGAGATAAGAAAACAGGCCCTGGAAATAGCGGCGAAATACCTTTCTGAAGAGGATACGGGAAAAGCTCAAAAGGGTGCGGAAGTTATAAGAAAGCTGCTTGAGCCGGAGGGATTAAAGCCGGAGGAGCTCGACGTTTATCTTGCTTTGCTTGTCAAAAGATATAACCGACAAAAGACAAAACCTGACGGTGCACTACGTGGAGATCTGCTCAGCGCAATGGCCGTCTTATGCGCACAGGGCAGTGCCGGCAAGGCCAAGGCAGCTACGCGTTTTGGGCCT
This sequence comes from uncultured Pirellulales bacterium, assembly GCA_964438965.1. GTDB lineage: Bacteria > Planctomycetota > Phycisphaerae > Sedimentisphaerales > Anaerobacaceae > NIOZ-UU13. Next base: position 903 of record CAYTND010000037.1, on the reverse strand, counting down.
TTATTTGTAGAAGCTCTGCTTGACGAAACGGCTTTTGTCCGGGAAACAGCAGTGGATGGGCTTATCTATATCGACAAAGCAAGCGCATTGAAAAGATTGAGAAAAGATTTTGTCAATGACCCCAGTATCATACTCAGAAAGAAACTGATAGACCTCGCTGGTGATGAGGGCGGCAAAGAAGATTTGAGGTGGCTGGCGGAAAAAATAGGCTCAAACTCCGAAAGTGGGCCGGCCTGGCAGGCGATGCTTAAGATATTCAATGGTTCCGATTCCGGCATCCTGAACGAATGGATGGACAAATTCACCTCGCAAAACAGTAAAAGCAAGTTATCTGATGAACAGAAAATTGCTTTTCTTAAGATAGCAGAGGCAAAGGCCACCGGCGAAAACAGAACAAATCTGCTCAAAAGTGTTAGAGAGAAGCTGGCTGAGCTTTATAAAAGAATAGGTCAGTTTGAACGAGCGGCGGAGTGTTTTGACAGGTTGTACAAAGCTGCTCGGACGGCCAAGGAAAGAGAGGCAATCCTGCCAAACTTATTGGATGCGTACTTGAAAGGGTCAAAAGCGGAGCTTGCCGCCGAATTGGTGAGAAAATGCTTAGAGAAGGAAGATTTGGGTCCCGACAACGCTGTTCTGGGCCCAATTAACAATTATCTAAGCAAACCGCCCACAGGAGCCGACCCCAACGCAGTCTTAAAAGCGCTGAGCGGAGTAAAGCTTTCCGTGTCCAGGCCGAAGTGGCAAGAATGGCTTAAAAACTGGACAGACCGTCTTGGTAAGAGCAAAGGGGCGGAAAAGCCCAAAGAAGCTGTTAAGGCCAAAAACGAAACCTAATTTCTTTACCAGTCCTAATACTACAACGCCACTTAACAGCGAAAACCTGATTTATTATCCCGAAATACG
>CAYTND010000036.1:0-11347 GCA_964438965.1 uncultured Pirellulales bacterium | reverse complement strand
TTATTGTGTTTACTTATCGCCGGAAGTTTCACAACAGCGTATGCCGATGGAAAGCTGAAGAAACAGGTCGATAAGTCGGCGGAACAGATTGAGTCGAAGGTCATAGAATGGCGTCGTCATTTTCATCAGTTCCCGGAGCTCTCAAACAGGGAATTCAAGACGGCTGGAAAGATAGCAGAGCACCTTAGAAACCTGGGGCTGGATGTAACAACCGGCGTTGCGCATACTGGTGTTGTCGGCCTTTTGAAAGGTGGCAAACCCGGGCCGGTGGTTGGGCTTCGCGCGGACATTGATGCCCTGCCGGTCACCGAACGTGTAGATGTGCCGTTTGCTTCCAAAGTACGCACAAAATACGATGGGCACGATGTTGGAGTGATGCACGCCTGCGGCCACGATGCGCACATTGCCATTCTAATGGGTGTTGCCGAGATTTTTTCTTCAATGAAAAAAGACCTGGCCGGAAGCGTAAAGTTTATTTTCCAGCCCGCTGAAGAAGGCGCCCCACAAGGCGAAGAAGGCGGTGCTGAGCTCATGGTCAAGGAAGGGGTCCTGGAAAATCCTGAAGTTGATGTGATTTTCGGTTTACATATTTGGTCACTTGCGGAAGCCGGCACTATCAACTATCGTCCCCGGAGCATCATGGCCGCCGTAGATGGCCTTCGCATTAAAGTCAAAGGTAAGCAAACGCACGGCTCCACACCATGGACAGGCATCGACCCGATTACTGTCTCTGCGCAGATTATCATCGGGCTCCAGACAATCATCAGCAGACAGACAGAGCTGACCGAAGAAGCGGCCGTGATAACCATCGGGAGCATCCACGGCGGAGTAAGAAGCAATATTATCCCTGAAGAAGTCGAGTTGATAGGTACTATCCGGACGCTCAATACGAATATGCAGGATAAGATTCACGAAAAGATTCGACTGACCGCAACAAAGATAGCCGAAAGTGCAGGGGCGCTTGCAGATGTTCAGATTAGCAAGGGCTATCCGGTAACGTATAACGATCCTGAGCTTACTGCCATGATGCTGCCTTGCCTGCAGGAAACCGCAGGCGAGGAAAATGTAAAGCTCATCAAGGCGATAACGGGCGCGGAGGATTTCTCATTTTTCCAGCAGAAGATTCCCGGCCTGTATTTTTTCTTAGGTGGAATGCCGAAAGGCAAAACAGTTGAAGCCGCTGCACCGCACCATACTCCGGATTTCTATATCGATGAAAGCAGTTTCAAGCTCGGCCTCAGAGCGTTATCTTATCTGGCCCTGGATTACATGGATAAATACGGAAAGTGAGAGAAAGACTATGCAATCTAATGGCCCGCTCGGCCTAAAGTACCTCGCCCAGGGCCTCAGCCCCAAAGAAGTTATCGAGAAACTTACAGCCGACGACTCTTCGGCTCCAAGGCGTCAGGTAGGCATTGTCGATGCCGATGGCCGAGGCATTCGAGAAAGCAGAAGGCGAACTGGGCGCACACCTGATAAGTGAGTGATTATTATAAAATATGTTGAATATTAGCTCACGTCATCGTATCATAGATACAATGAAGCCGGCATGTATCTGAATCGGCATTGGGATAGTATATAGGACCAGAAGGGTAACTTACATGTCGGCATATGATACCTCCCGCGAAGGAGGATGCATGGCTTCAAAGCCATCCTACATGACTACCGGTCATCGGACAAAAAGAAAGGGGTTCATTATGAATGCACAAAGCAAGACTCGGAAACCTTCAACCTCCCGCCGTGAGTTTCTCAGGCAAACCTCCGGCGCTTTAGCCGGCGCGGCGCTCGCCGGCGCCATTGGCACGCGGGCCTATTCCGCCGAGCAGAACACGATCAGGATAGCTCTGGTCGGGTGCGGCGGACGCGGAACCGGCGCTGCGGTCAACGCCCTCTCGACCAAGGGGCCCACTCAACTTCTCGCAATGGCAGATGTCTTCGACAATCGCTTGCAGACCAGCTTCAAGAGTCTCTCCAAGCAATTCCCCCGGCAGTTGGACGTCCCCCGGGACAGGCGGCTGCTCGGCCTGGATGGCTACAAGAAGGCCATCGATGCCATCGCACCGGGCGGCGTCGTTATCCTGGCCACGCCTCCGGCTTTTCGCCCCATCCACCTGGAATACGCAGTGGCTAAAGGCTGCCACGTGTTCATGGAAAAGTCATTTGCCGTCGATGCACCGGGCATTCGCCGGGTGCTCAAGGCCGGAGAGCAGGCCAAAAAGAAGAATCTCAAAATCGCCGGCGGCTTGATGAGTCGGCACTACGAGCCGCTGGAACAGGCCGTCCGACATCTGCACCAAGGCCTCATCGGAAATATCATCACCTGCTGGGCCTATCGCGAGCATGGCCCGGTGGGACTCGCTCCAAAATCTCCCGGGATGAGCGAGCTAACACACCAGATCCGCAACTACTCCTGCTTCACCTGGCTCAACGGCAGCTTTATCCTCGACTGGCTAATCCACAACATCGACGTGTGCTGCTGGTGCAAGAACGCCTGGCCGGTATCAGCCCAGGGTCAGGGCGGACGACAAGTCCGTACCCAGCCCGACCAGTTATTTGACCACTATTCGGTGGAATACACTTTTCCCGATGGTACGCGACTGCTCGCCCAGGGCCGGCACATGGATAACTGCTGGGGCTTCTTCGGCGACGTTATCCACGGCTCGAAAGGCTCCGCCGTGCTCGGCGAAGGCATCTCAAAGCCCCGCATTTTCAAAGGCCACCAGCAAACCTCTGAGAATGTTATCTGGGAGTACGATGGCCCCCGCCACAATGCCTACCAGAACGAGCACGACCTGCTGTTCGAGGCCATTCGCAAGGACAAACCCTACAACGAGACCGAACGCAGCGCCTACGCCGCCATGGCCGGAATCCTCGGACGCATGGCCGCCGAGTCCGGCCAGATGATTACCTGGGAACAGGCGATGGCTTCCAATCTGGAGTTGGCTCCCGGCCTGGACCGCTACACTATAGAATCCGACCCACCGGTCAAGCCCGACGCCCAGGGCCGCTACCCAATCGCAATGCCCGGCCAGACAAAGGTGCTATAAAGATAGAGATTCAGGCAACGTAGGGTGTTCTCCGTACACCATTATTTGCTTTTGAATATTTGAAAATTCGCATTTTGCATTTGTTTCGCCTGTCCTTCGTAGCCCCGATTGCATCGGGGCGGAGGATGGAGATTTCGTACTTCGAATTTCGTGCTTTCAACAGCCAGATACGCTTCACGAGATACCAGATACGAAACCTGTCCTGATCGAAAAAAGCCTGCTCTGAGCGTAGCCGAATGGGTCGAAGGGGAAGTCGAAGGGGCAGTCGAAGGGGCGGGTATCTGTGCTTAACACCACCCAACTTCGAATTATAACCCATCGTATTTCATCAAAGCTCATAGTCCTTTTGACTAATCAAAAGGACTATATACATTATCCTGTTCGCGCAGCAGGCCACCACAATTTTGATTTCTTTCGCGACTCGCTAAACGCTGTATGCTATTTTCTATACGCAATACTAAATACGAAATCCGCTTAGATGTTTACCCTGAGCTGAATCGAAGGGGTAGACTCTGTCAAAAGGACAGAGTCTCGTTGCTCGTAAAGCGAGTAGAGGTTGCCACGGCCCTATGGGCCTCGCAATGAGGAGCATCAAGTATCAAACATCGAACCCCGTGAATATCCAATACCGAATAGCGAATGTCCAATTATGGAATCAACACTACTGTATGAGCACTATTTTAGATGCACTACCCTGCAATTCACAATAGGCCAAAGGCAAGCATCGGAATCAAAAACTAATAAGGTTGTCGTCCCATATCCTCCATCATCATCTCTTCCATGTAATACTCGTCGCCATATTCCTCATCAAGCTCTCTCGTCGGACGCCGTTTGCGCCCGCTGGTATTGAAGGCTCTCAAAGGCTCCTTCGGCTCTCTTTGTAATCTGCCAATCACACTATACACAGACTGCACATCTGTCGCCCAGTATGCTGTTCTGACAGGCATGTGCTCAATATCGGTCCCATCAAAACTGTAAAGCATATCATAATAACGCCTGGTACTCAGATTCTTTTCGCCCGACCAGTCATTCACAGCCACAGCATCAACCATAACAGCTCCGGTACTATAATCAATCGTCTCCGGGATCACAGCCTTGTCTTCAGGCCTGACAACAGGGTTTATTCGCCAATCTGCTCTGTCTGCTCTGCCAGCTCTGCCAGCCCTGCCAGCCCTGCTGGATTCGGGCCTTTCAGGTTCGGTCTCAACAACACGACCTATAACTTCTCCCTGGCTCACCTTAAAATCTTCACTGTGCCAATACCCCATCACATATTTGGAGACCTGAACCGTAACAACTTTGTCCGCCTCACGTATTTGCCGTGCAAAGAAGTACAACCTTCCCGGAATCTCTACCGGCTCGGTAACATCGGAAAACTCGCTCCATAAAACAACTTCGTTCTTCCGCGACATGTCCTGCTCGCTTAACTGATTCGTCCCCGCCACCGGATTAAAAACGCCTAACCGCATTCTGTATCGGTAGATTTTTCTCAGCTCAACAGTATCATCGTGTGCCCAGAACACCAGAGGCTCCCGCATCTTCTCCAAATCCGTTCTCCAGACAAGCCGAATCTTGTCAAATTCATCGTAAACGTCATTCATCGACGGTCCTCTTCGAGTGATTCTGTCTCCCGGCAGTCCCTGCATCGCATAGTCCTCAATTCCACCTGTATCCGTTCTGCCTCTGCCTCTCCCTCTCGTACGCCTGTCCGTTGAGAGGCCCAGGCCTTGGCCTAAGCCATCGTCGGTCGAACGCCTTCTACCGCTCCCAGTGCGGCTACCGCTCCCAGTGCGGCTGCTGCTCCCAGTGCGGCTGCTGCTCCCAGTGCGGCTGCTGCCTCTTCTCCGTGTTGTATCCTGACCCCCATAAATACCACCTCCACCACCACCTAATCCATCAGATGTTCCTCTACTATACCTTCCCCCCGTACCGAATCCTGAACCGGATCTTCTCGAACGCCGAGAGTCTGACCTTTCATTACGATCCTGCTCTTCTTCTCTTTCTTTTCGCCTCTCCTCAATCGTCTCTTTCCTCTGCATGTCAAGGAACTGTCTATGTATTGTGGGAGGATACCACTCTTCTTTCGCAGATGCAATTTGATAAGCCTCCGGCTGCAACAGGTCTATTTGCAGTTGCGGGTCATCAAACTGAATCTTCCACACTTTTAGCCTGCCTGCCGGCAAGCTGCCGGCATCCTCCACAACTTCAAACAATTTCCCATAGTGGTCAATCTTGCTGCGGGGAACATCCTGCCAATCACTCCAGCTGCCATCCTCGCCCAATTCCTGTCGCTGCAACTGCACAGCCGAAAAAATCGGCTTCGCAAGGCACGGGTCAGCCCACCGTTCGTCCACATCATCGACAAAACTTTCTTTAAACCTCGCATACAATCCCTCAATATCAAACTTGGCTTCCACCGTTACAAGATCAATATCATTCGGCTCATGTGGAGCTTTATCATAAGGGGATTCCGGGGTGACAGCCACAGTAGGCATATAAGCCACTGCCCTGATGTGCTCGACCGCCACATCGTTGACCTCACCAATACGAGGAAGACGATACTGCCCTCCTGCTCCTGATATCACCCCATCAACCGCATACGGTACCTGTGGCCATAGTTCAACGTCAATATCACTTATGGACGAATCAAGCAGAGCAACAAACTCAGAAAGTTTAGACTTATAGGGCTCCGGGGCATCGGGCGGGGTGTTAATTTTTTTCCTTAAAAGCCGAGCCTCTTCGTACACCTGTTCATCGATTGCACCAGGGCTGTATTTCCCATCGCCGTACGAAACCTCGTTGGGACTGAAAATAACACGTGTAATCAAAAGCCAGACACACACAATCCCAACAATTACCAAAACCATCTTCTCTACATGTTCTTCGAAAAAACTGCCTATTTTAATCATATCCATGCCCTCGAACGAAGTGAAGGGTCAAATCCCGTTTCACATTTTTTCTAACGCCTTGGCCTTGACCGGTCTGGACTATTAGCTTCTTCTGCCGCCTTTAGCAGCTTTTCCGTAACAGTTTCCGGTTTAATTTCCTCGTAACCTTTTTTGTTGAAGATATATTCGCAAATTAAATCCAATTCTACCACAGGATCTTCACCATAATCGTAAAGACTGTAAGGTTCCTCTTCGACAGACTTGAACTTAGTCTCCAAAACAGTTATCTGATTATGCTTAAAAGTTTGCTCCGGCTCATCGCCGGAGAACCCCTTGAATTTATGCTTCTTGGCACTGCAAAGCTGCCGCATAAACGGCAAAATAGATTTTATGTTAAGCACAACGGCAACGTTAAAATGTATAACATCAATATTATTAGCATCATTTGAAACTCTTCCCGTGCAGGATCTTGTCAGCCCATCGTCAACAGAAAGAACGTACGTGGGCTTATCAACTTCGCCTCTGTCTGTTTGCGGGCTTCTACGCCCGCGTCCCCTAAACCTCATGCCCGCCCCGGGTCTCCTAAGACCCATATTAAAACTCATCCGCATAAGCCGTTTGACCGGCGCCGTCAGAACGCTGTCATACTCCGAATTCACAGCACTTATAGTATCAAAAATATCTGCGATGACCCAGTAAGCTAACTGGAAATACCAGCAATCCTCGATGGCCTCATTCGGTTCAATCGCAAGTTTATAATCTGCCCAGAAATCGTATCCACTCAAATCAGCCGGATTAGCATAAACAGATATAGATTTCGCCCTCTCCCGGCAAATCTCGTCAACTATCATACCCTCAAGTTCGCCCAACCTCCTCGACCGCCCCGGAAGACCTCTCGAACCCGCTCCCATTCTACCTCCATACGGGGAACGTCCCATCATGGGAGACCGTCCCATCATCCCAGACCGTCCCCGCCTCAAGCGGGAATTTACCGCTGATTCCTCCAGGCCTCTCTCTATCTCGGCCTCTGTAGGACAATCACCCGCATTTGCACGGGTAAGCAGGTCGTCTATCGCTTCGCGATACCGCTGGCCAAACTCCTGAAAAACCAGCGTAGAGGAAATGTTAGGGTCAAGAAATATATCATAGCTTAATAATTCCCTCTGTGTGCTTCGCTCGGCCAAAACTGCTATCTCGTTGGCATCTTTGGCATGTTCTCGCTGACGATCCTCCTCTAATCTCCATATCTCACCGGAGACAGCATTGTCGATCTCTCTCTGCACTTCTTCGCCAACCGCAACGCTATTTGTTTGTATCTCCGCCTTGAGTTTACTGCTCATAAGCTGCGTAGGGATCAAGAGAAGTACAGCAATCAGCACTATAATAACCGACAGCAACAACGGCAAATTATTCTTAAAAACACTTAATTTCTGTAAAATATCCTTGAAATTCGGTATATTCATTTTTTAGCTCACAAAATTATTCTATTCCAGTTGTCAAGTTACTTTTGCCACCTGAAGGGGGACTCTGCGGCGCAGCCGGACTGACCATACCTGTCCGCCCCCTCATATACGCAGGTACTTCAGGAGCCTTCGCCTTGACACTCTCAGGCGCATCTCTCCAGAAAAACTTAACATTTAATACGAACCAATGGTCATTAACTGTATGAACAGGCATGCCCCTTCGGTCAAGCTTTGGTCTTCCGTTCGCTTCCCACTCAGGGATTTTACTGATTATCTCCCTTGTCATCGGGTCAATCAAAATCCACTCCGCGCTTTCTTCCTGCGTGGACCCGGGTGGTGTTGGCTTGTATCTAACATCCCGGATACCTATCCCCGCAGGCATCTGAACTTCCCAGCTTACTTCCCCTATTTCCAGCTTGAATTGGTTAGGGTCGGTCCTCTTATACACCTCGAAGGGGCTATTGCCGTCAACAATAAAATCGTCAAGGTGCAATAAGCGAGTAACCAATCCCCATTTATCCGGCCTGTCCTCGACGCCGGAAGGATCTATCAATTTATGCAACTCACTTTTGTTCTTTCCATACGGACTGTAACCGGCTACGGTTATCACAAAGCCGGGCTTCTTCTCTTCAGCAGTTGGCCCACCCAGTCCGAACATCCCCCCAGGAGCAAACTGATATTGTTCCTCCATCATCATCATCTCTTCCATGTAATACTCGTCTTCGTACGTCTCATCATACTCATCACCCCCGGCTCCGGGAGTGCCGCGGCTCCTTCGCCACAAATCCGCACCACCAACAAACTGTGCCGTGGCAAGGTCATTGGAAAAGAAAGCTGACATATTCGTTATAAATATCTGCTCTCGGGCCTTGCGAGGAATCTCCAAAATCCCTTCCACATCACCATTGGCAAAGGCCTGATAGAGCTTAGCTTGTTTGGGATTGTTTTTCTCATTCGGCAAAGCTGAAATTATAATCTCATGCAGGCGCGGAATCATTTCACGATATTTGAAAAGCTCAAACTCCTTTTCTATTATCGCGTCAGATTCGGAACCTTCACGTTGAATCTTCTGGAGTTTTCCTTTGGCCTGCTGGACAGTGTCAAGAATTATTCCAGTTCTATCTCGAACCAGCTTGTTCTTCTTGTAATTCATCTTGTCCCAACCTGTCCTTCCAAAGCACAAAAGCGAAGCCGCAAGCAGCATACACGCTGCAACGATAAAGTACTTGCTCTTGCTCGCCCAGGCCATTGACCGGGCAATATTCCGCGGCAGAAGGTTGCTTTCTATCCTGGCAATACCCAATCCCTGCAAAGCAAGACCATAGACAATACCAAAATCGCAGACATTCTCGTGGAATTTAGCCGGCGAGATCTCTGGTCCCATCCCAAGTCTCTTAAACGAATCCGGCCTTTCTACTGGTATCTGCAGCGTCTGCTGTAAATATTTAAGCAGACCTCGCAGCTTCGTTCCGCCGCCTAAAGCGATAATCCTCACTATTTTAGTGTCAGGATTCGAGTTATTATAAAAGCCTAACGACCGCTGAAGCTCAGAGCCTAAATCCGTGAAGACCGGCCGCATCGCCTGGAATATCTGCCGGGCATACTTGCTCACAGGAGCCGTACGTTTGAGCTTCTCAGCTTTTTCAAAATTAAGTCTGAATGCATCTGATATCGCTCTCGTAAAGGAATTACCACCAAGAAGAATACATCTTTGCCAAACCGCTGACTTTGTGCAGACAACCAAATCCGTATTGTCCGCACCTATGTTAAGAACAACAGTCGCTTGTTTGTCGGAAGTAACCAAATCAGGTCGGTCGTGCAACAAATAGTTGTACAAAGCCATCGGTGCCATCTGTACGTAGCCAACCTGTACATCTTCTCTGCTGAAATGCTCTAATGCCGCATCGACCACTTCATTTTTAATCGCAAAAATACCCACCTTGATTTCAGGACTGTCTTGCTCCGTCATCAACTGCCAATCCCACTGCACATCGTTAATGCCAAAAGGAATCTGCTGGACAGCTTCGAACTTGACCATTTCAGGAATGCGTTTCGCCTCGACAGGCGGCAGGTTCACAAAGCGTGCAAAGCTATTCTGACTCGGCACAGAAATAACTATCTCGTCCATGCTCAAATCGTACTTATTGACAAACTTTCGCAAACTCAACGCAACAAGTTCCTCTCTCTCAGCATCTGTCACGCCGTCTCCGCTAAGAATTTTGCCGTGCCTGATATTGTCAAAGCCGATTACCTCAACAACACCACGCTCTGTGCTCAAGTACAATGCCTTGAGGGAATTGTTACCTATATCTATCGCCCAAACCGTACCGGTTTCTGCAGCCATAACAAACCTCCCGCTTGGTTTTCAATTAGCCTTGTAAATCCGTTCTAACAAATATAGATTATACCATATTATGAAGACTTTTTCAATAAATACTCTTGGCTGCAAAGTCAACCAATATGAAAGCCGGCAGATTCAAGAGTTACTCGAACAACTCGGACTCTACAATGTAGAACCACCCAAAAAACCCGACCTGATTGTTATCAATACCTGTTGTGTAACTCACACTGCCTCAGCCAAGAGCCGACAATACATCCGAAAAGCCCAAAAACTAAGTTCTGGTGCTGTTGTAGTTGTCTGCGGCTGCCTGCCAACTGTACAAATCGGCGAATTAAACAACACCGGCAAAAATGTCCATCTCATCGGAAACCGAGAAAACCTTGCTGCCACGCTAATCCAAATAGCCAACGGCAACGCTGCCGCTTTATGCTTCCAAAGCCCTCAATCCTACCCAAATATTGACACTATAATTAAAGCAGAAAACAGCTTTAAAATCAAGTATAAAAAAAAATCAAAGAATTATCGGAAGTTGCCGCTATTAACTTCTTTCAGTAACCACACAAGAGCTTTTCTAAAGGTCCAGGATGGCTGCAATGGATATTGTTCCTATTGTATTGTACCTAAAACCCGGCCTTTTGTTCGCAGTAAACCGGCCGATGCAGTTCTTCGGGAGGCACAATCGTTTGTAGAAGCCGGACATAAGGAAATCGTTGTAACAGGAGTATTTCTCGGAGCTTACGGCCAGGAAAGCGTCAGACGAAAAAATTGGCCTAACCAGCGAAACGATAATTTAGCTAATTTACTCGATAAAATGGCGCAAATACCGCGTCTTGCAAGGATAAGATTAAGCTCGCTGGAGCCGGCGGATGTAACACCACGATTACTCGATACTTTCTGTAAACACCGTAACATTATGCCACATCTACACTTGTCGCTGCAGTCCGGTTCCAATGCGGTCCTGAAAAAGATGCGCAGACAATACAACGCTGATAAATTCAGAGAAAAGGTTGAGTCAGCTAAACTAAGGCTCGACAGGCCAGCTATAACGACCGATATAATCGTTGGTTTTCCGGGTGAAACCGATGCTGACTTCGAGCAAACCGTCGATTTGGCTAAAGATGTAGGCTTTGCGAAAATGCACATTTTCAGCTTTTCGTCGCGTAAGGGCACTGCTGCGGCAAATATGCAAGGCACTGTAAATAATAAAGTTGTAAAAGAGCGTTCAAGAATACTTCATAACTTAAATATAGAGTTGGGCCAAAAGTTCCGGCAGCAGTTTGTTGGCGAAATCGCTGAAATCTTGCTGGAAAACGATGATGAGCAGCTTTGCGGTCGAAGCGAAAGATATTTTATGGTTCATCTGAAAAAAAACGAGCGAAAGGTGAAAAAAAACGATCTGATATGTGTCAAACTGCTTCAAAATAGTAAAGATGGAATGATTGGGCAAATACTACAGGCAGAGGACAGAAGGAAGAGGGAGGAAGACGATTGACGATTGACGAAAGGCAGAAGACGGAGGACGGACAATGGGGGAATATCGAATATTGAATATCCACCGCAAGGTGTCCTCCGTAAGTCCGCTTGGGGACGCCTTACGGTGGAGTCCTT
>CAYTND010000035.1:0-11501 GCA_964438965.1 uncultured Pirellulales bacterium | reverse complement strand
ATAGGCGATTGTGCCCCAATGATACTTGTGCCTGGTCAAAAACTTGAAGGTGTCGAGCGGGAAAAAACCGAAAGTTTTATCCGCGGGCTTTTCGACCGGGCCGCTGGAGCAAACGGTTATCCGCAGGCATTGCTGCGGGCAATGGTAACGATGCAAATTGAGGTGTACAGGGTCAAGAACATAAAAACGGGAGAGTACGAGTTTTTTGAGAGCGTTCGGCTGCCCAACGATCCAAACGAGTATGACCTGGACAACAAAGAGTTAATTGTCGAAAGCGATAAACTTCTAACACTAACCGCTTCTGATGCTCTCGAATACGGCATAGCAAGGGCGGTGGTCAAAGGTCGGGCAGGGGCGCTTGACTTTTTGGCCAAGCGAGACGGTGTAACCTTTGTCGGCGAGCCGATGGTGCTTGAGACCAACTGGTCGGAAGAGATGGTGCGATGGATAAACTCGCCGGCAGTGATGGCCGTGCTTGTTATGCTCGCCATGTTGGGGGTTTATATTGAATTTAACACACCGGGTGTGGGTCTGCCCGGCCTGGCGGCGGTTATATGCTTTACAATCATAATCGGCAGCAAATACCTCATCGGATTAGCTAACTGGGTGGAAGTAGCGTTATTTGTTTTAGGAATATTTCTGCTCCTAATCGAATTTTTGGTCCTGCCTGGTTTCGGGATAGCAGGTTTTTCAGGAATTGTATGTATTTTCGCCGGCTTATTCGGTATGCTAATCAAGAATCCGCCGGACAAATTACCCTGGCCGCAAGATGCAATTGCCTGGAGTGATTTCACCTGGGGAGTCGTAGGATTATCGATAGGGTTCGTTGGATTTATTGTTCTGGCCTGGGTGTTGTCAAAATATCTGCCGAGGATTCAGTTTCTTAGCGGGCTGATACTTGTGCCATCGGTCCCAAGACAGGACGGTGAAATACCATTGAGTATGACTACTCCGGTTGAAGGTAAAACCGTAAGCGTAAACATGGGCGATGCCGGTGAGGTGGTTTCGATACTAAGGCCCACTGGAAAAGCAAAATTCGGCGATGCGATAGTTGATGTGGTCGCTGAGGCCGAGTTCCTTGACAAAGGAACAAAGGTCGAGATAATTGAAATTCACGGCAATAGAGTGGTAGTTAAAAGACAGAATACAGAGGATGGATGACAGACAAACAGAGCCGCGACCGTTAGGGAGCGGTTTTCTAACAGAGGTTTGATATTAGTGAGTAAGGAATAGAGATGATTTGGTGGCTTGTTTTTGCTGTTTTTTTATATTTTGCCTGTGCGGCTCTGATAATAGCAGAAGTATTCGTGCCGAGCGGCGGGCTGATAGGTCTCTGCGCGCTGGTGTGTTTAATCGGCGGTGCAGTGATATTTTTTCAGCACAGTGCGACGGCCGGCTGGATAGGGGTAGGTATCGCATTTGTAATGATACCGGGAGTCCTGATTTTTGCTTACAGGATATTTCCAAAAACCAGATTCGGCAAAAGCGTTACACTTACTCCCCCCGAACGGCAGCAGGGCGACGCAATACCTGATACGTCCGAATTAAAAGAGATGCTTGGAAAGGTCGGTGTCGTGATTACACCGTTGCGGCCGGTGGGGATGTGTGATTTTGTAGGAAAAAGAGTTGAATGTGTGGCTGAAGGCGGATATGTTGATAAAGATAAAAAGGTCAAGGTTATCGACGTTGAGAGTACACAGTTGACCGTTCGTATGATAGAAGTAGAAGAAACTTAATGAAAGGATGCAGACATGTATAATTTAACAAATACAATTTTGGCGCAAAAGAATCCCATAGAATTTGTCGGAATAGCACTTTTGGTCTTAGTAATTCTTGTTGCGTTTGTGTTCCTGCTGCTGTTCTTAAAATTCTTCCGGCTGTGGCTGCAGGCGAAACTATCGCGGGCCGACGTCAAATTCTCCGAGCTTATCGGGATGTGGCTGAGAAAGGTCGATATAAGGACAATAGTTATAAGTAAAATAACCGCTATTCAGGCAGGGCTGACACTAAGCACAAGAGATTTGGAGAGCCATTATTTGGCCCGCGGCAATGTTCCAAACGTTGTTCGCGCCTTAATCGCAGCTAACAGGGCAAACATTGAGTTGTCTTTGCAGACGGCCACCGCCATCGACCTGGCCGGTCGCGACATCCTCGAAGCCGTCCAGATGAGCGTCAATCCCAAGGTGATCGACTGCCCCGACCCTCAGAAGAGCAGAGGCACTATAGATGCAGTTGCTCAGGATGGGATTCAGTTGAAAGCAAAGGCCCGCGTTACCGTCCGTGCTAATATCGAAAGACTAATAGGCGGTGCCGGTCAAGAAACAATTATCGCTCGTGTGGGCGAAGGAATTGTTACTACTATCGGCAGTGCGATAACATACAAGAGCGTTCTGGAAAACCCGGACAATATTTCAAAATCAGTTTTGTCCAAGGGGCTTGATGCCGGAACGGCTTTTGAGATTCTTTCCATTGATATCGCTGACGTCGATGTAGGTGAAAATATCGGCGCACAGCTCCAGAAGGCCCAGGCCTATGCCGATTTGGAAAGAGCAAAGGCCGAGGCGGAAAAACGCCGGGCAATGGCTGTGGCGCGTGAGCAGGAAATGCGGGCGCTCGTAGTGGAAAACGAGTCAAAGGTACCGTTAGCGATGGCTGAAGCCTTCAAGAAGGGCAATCTCGGCATTATGGATTACTATAGAATGAAAAACATTATGGCTGATACCTCAATGCGTGATTCCATTGCAAAGCCCAAAAAGAAAGAATAGCAGCAGGGTATCAGGAAAGCAGGATACCAGGGTGTAGAATATCAGAAAATCAGGATACCAGGATGTAGAATATCAGGAAATCAGGGGATCAGGTTATCAGGAAAAATAAGATTAACCTGATATTCTGATAACCTGATAACCACTACCTGATAACCTGATACTCTGGTAGCCTAACACAATGGCTCTATTATGAATGCTCTTTTAGCACAATTAATTTTAGCTGCTCGCGGCAACGACTTCGAAGGCTGGATGGATATACTTATCCTCGTGATTATTGCGGCTGTCTATGGGCTTGGCGCTATCATCAAAACAAAGCGGAAAAAGCCGCAAGAGCAGGTTAAACAAGAACTGGGCCGTAAGCCGGCACGTAAGCCTGCCACAGGCGGCAGGGGGGTGCTGGAACAATTCTTTAATGAGCTTCGCGGTTTTGCCGAGCCTACACAAGGCCGAGAGTCTCGCCCGATTGGCCAACCGGCACGCCAAAAAATAGCTCGTCTTCAGCCCGCTGTTCGTAAATACGCTACCCAAGCCAAACAAGCGGGCCGAGTTCAACCTACAACACGGCTGGCAAAACCAGAATTCACCGGCAAAACTGTTGAAGGATTGGCGGGTAAACGTATGGATATGGCTGCTGAAGTTCCTGAGTCAAAATATCTTTCCGAAGTTTTGCCCGATTTCACCGATCCAGAGGATTTGAGAATGGCGATTCTGCATTACGAAATCTTAGGCATGCCTTTATCGCTGCGTGACCCATCCGGTCAGATTATCGGACTTAAATTATGATGAAAGAAGAATGCAGGAATTGTAAATCTTTCAAACCAACCATTTATCCTTTACATTGTGGCGACCCCAACAGAGAAACGATAATAGACGGAATCTGTCAAAAAGACCAACAACGACACGATGCCGACGATTACTGCGATGACTTCGAAGAAAAAAATCAAGTATTACAACAATCAAAGTCTGAATAAAAAAGGGTGGAGAAATATAATTGTTATGATGCTTCATATAAATAAAAGGAAAACTCATGCTCGTTCAGAACCAAGATTTTAAAATCTTGGTTATCAACTCACAAGCCTAAGATAATCACCATTTCAAAACACAACAATCAAAGCCCTGAGAAGAATCCTGGAAAATAAGTACAAATATGAGAAGCTCTTTGAAAACTATATAATCAACGTCCCATAATGGTTGTTATGTTTCATTCAGCTTTTTAGGCAATAAGGGCTATTTGTGTATTTTTCCTTTTTGTTGGCTTAAAATGGATAATCGGCGTTAAGCGCCTGGTCGGCGGTATCTGAGAGATTGTCCCACATAGCAGTTACCCTGTCTAACAGCCCCAGGTTCTGCAGGACTATTGAGATGTTCACCGCTGCATCAGGACGGGCGAAATTATTCTCAAGGTGACGCTCAAGATTCATAAGGGACGATGCGAACTTAACCTTATCGCAATAAAGCAAGGCCGTCTTATAGTGCAAATCGAGCGTATCCTTATCGAGACCGTCAGCACCAGGCAGATGCTCGATTGCTTCAGATTTGCGGTCGATTTCAAACAGACAGATGGCTAATTTGCTTCTGGCTCTATTATAATCAGGGTTTATTTCCAAGGCCGATTGGAATGACTGAATGGCTTCGGCTATCCTTCCTATACTCATCATCAGCACGCCAAGCCTATAATGCAAATCCGGGTTTTGCGGACGATGGGTGATTTGTTGACGGTGTGCGGCAATTACAGCTCTGGTAAGGTTTGTGGGGTCTTCTTGTACATTTTCATATTGATTATCAAAGGGCAAATTCTCCCTAAGGCCGTCCTGGAATCGCAAAGCAGCAGTCTCGGCAAATAACAGTGAACTATTTGGCTGAATCGCCGCTGCGAGTGATAATGTCCCGAGGGCGTCTGGGAGATTGCCGGCTAATTTCTGGGAAGCTGCCAGGCCGATGTATGCGTCAACTATTTTGTCATTTATCTCAACGGCCTTGTTGAATTGTTGTGCGGCAAGCCGGTCCTGGTGCAGTTGCAAATATTGAGTACCGAGCTTTATAGTGGCTTCGAGGAAGTCCGGGCAGATACGCAGCGCCTCTTCATATTGCGATACAGCCTCAGTGGTGTCGCCCAACATACGAAGGACATCGGCATGTTTCATAAGCAAATCGGCCCTGTCGGGTTGGTCCTGTAATAAATACTCAAGCTGCTCCAGCGCCTCGTGGAATTGGCCCTCGGCAAAAAGCTGGTCTATATTATCATCCAGAGTGTGGAAATTGTCCGGATGTATTAAGATGGCAGTGTTGAACGTTTCGATAGCCCGCATATACTTAGCGGTGGCAATATATAAATGCCCAAGCGTTACAAGTGTTGATATGTCGTCAGGATATTCATTTTTCAATATCTCATATTGCTCTATAGTTTTTTCGGGCTGACCATTTTTGAAGTAAATGGCAGCTAATCGCTGGGCGGGAAGCTGCAAATAGCTTTTGAACTTCAGGCAGTCCTGATAGAATTCGATTGCCTGAGACTCTTTGCCAAGCCGTTCATAACAATAGCCGAGGGCGTAAAGAGCCATTGTATTATTCGGCTGTCGCAGATAGACCGAGTTTAGCTCTTTGATCGCCTCAGCCAATCGGTTGTTATGCAGACAAATGGCAGACACAGCCATTCTCCCGTAGGTGCATGAAGGATTCTCAAAAAGATACACCCTTAGCTGCTCGGCGGCAGCATCGAGCTTCATATCACCCATCAGCTCAACGGCTTTATTTAGCTGACGATATCGGGCGGATTGGCTGTCGTCTTTCGGAAGTTTGGCTGCATTTAACCAATGCCACATTAAGTCGGCAATATCGATGGTTATCGCCCTACCGAGGATTTCCAGTAACTGACTCATGCACCCTCCCGCGGAGCCAAATTCGATTCTTGATTTACAATGTTGACTAAAGTATCGACAATAGGCGTAAGTGGATTAAACCCTATTTTGGTAATTAGTCGTTTACTTTCTTATTTTGTTCTTTCGTTGTGGCGATTGTGTGTGATGTGCGGATTGTTACGATTTTAGAAGGCGGTTATCGGGTTTTTTACCCCCCCTGCTTTGAAGGAGATTGGCCTATAAGAACGGCTGTTACTGCAATCCAAATTGCTCTAATAGTGATGGTGACTTGTTATAGTATTAATAAGGACTGTAAGTACATCCTGCAGTTTACCGCCATCTTTTATTTATGATGACCAATCTGTTTTTTCATTTCCGCAATGTTCACAGAACGGTAACAGCGAATGGCGAATGTCACCGCACTTATCGCATTTTTCGTAAAGCTCCGTCCCGCATGAGGGGCACGTATAAAGTTCCTGCTGACAGGCCTGCCCCCCCTGCCCTGCCAAAACCAAACCCCTGCGTTTGTGCCCAATCGCATAACGCAGTGGGCCGACACGAATAGGTTTGCCGCAAATCGGGCAAATGCTCTTGTCGTAAGCTTCCTGGTGGTGCTTGAGTATCCAGTCCTTCTGCGGAGCAGCAATCCTCTTTAGCAGATAAAGCAACAGCTTAAGAACAACGGCAATGATTACTAATAGTGCTATATATTTGAAGTACCTGCGTGGAAAATATTCGTAAACTACAAGCGAAATCCTGATAAATGCAGCGATAAACGTCGCATAGATTATCGGCCCGAACATTCCCGATCGCTTTTTTGTAAAAAACCAAGCTGAAATCAAAAAAATCGGCACTATAACAGCCAGCTTCAAGGCCGCAACCTTCAATCGGTGTTTACTCATTAGTTCGTTATATTTAATCCGGGCGGAATTGCGCTGCTCGTCTATTTTTTCAGAGACAGAAGCCAATTCCTTCTCCAATTGATGCTGTTGGCTGGTTAGCCCGGCAATTTCCTTATTCAGAGCCAGGTACTGTTTTTGGTTCTCCA
Source organism: uncultured Pirellulales bacterium (assembly GCA_964438965.1). Taxonomy (GTDB): domain Bacteria; phylum Planctomycetota; class Phycisphaerae; order Sedimentisphaerales; family Anaerobacaceae; genus NIOZ-UU13. The sequence continues at coordinate 4,830 of CAYTND010000035.1, read as the reverse complement.
GAAACAAAGTCTGGCTCTCAGCAAGGGTCTGCTCCTGTTCGGCGGAAAGATTGAGGTTCCTTTCAATGTTTTGCTTTTGAATAGACAGCAACTGATTTATTGTATTTTGCAGATTATTTGTGCTGTCTTTCAGTATGCCCTGCTGCTCTCGCTTATTTCTAATATTTTTCCTGATAACATCAAGACTTTCTTTGAGCGATTTCTGTTTCCTGACAAGCTCAGCATCGACATAGTCCGCCTGCACTTTGGAAAAATCCGGTCCGCGCAAAGAGCCTATATCTTTGGTCAAAAAACCAAGCAGCCAGAACAACAATACGCCAAGAATCAGGCTCAAAAAGATAATGCCGAGATGTTGGACCCAGGGACCCTTAAGTTTCTTATTCTCGGACATAATTTTACTCCTAATCGGACTTTGCCATTTGTGCCTGTTTTTCTATCTCGCTCAAATATGCTAATGTGCGCTCAAGTTTGTCGCTTAAGTGCTTCAATTTCAGCATAGTTTTAATTCGCGTTAATAGTTCGAGCTTGTTCACCGGTTTACTTAGAAAATCATCGGTGCCCGAATCAATAGCACGTTCAATGTCACCGAATTCATTAAGTGCGGTTACCATTATGACAGGAATATCAGCGGTTTTAGGGTCGTTCTTTATTCTTTTGCAGACCTCAAAGCCGCTCATTTTCGGCATCATCACATCCAGCAAAATCAAATCAGGGGCCTTTTTGGCTATAATCTCCAACGCCTCGAGCCCATCGCGAGCCGGGACTGCCTGACAGTCCACATCCTCAAGATACGCCTGCAAGAGTTCGAGATTCTGCTGATTGTCATCAACAACCAGGACAGTAGGTGTCTTGTCTTGCGCTTTGTCATTTTTTGTCTGGTTCATAAAAAATCGCTCCTATTTGCTTAGAAACTATCTCAAAAACGTCACCCTGAGCGAAGCGAAGGGTCTGGCTGGCAGAAATAAGAGATTCTTCGCTGTGCTCAGAATGACAAATTGTGTTTTAAGATAGTTTCTTGTTCATTATTTTCCCAGAGCTTTTAATATAGCCGTGCAAAAAGCCGGCAAATCGTCCGGCTTGCGCGACGTAATCAAATTTCCGTCCACAACGCAATCGGCATCTATATACTCGGCGCCGGCATTTATAATATCATCTTTAATCGCCATAAAACAGGTTGCCTTCTTGCCTCTGTAAACCGGGGTGCTGCACAACAGCCATCCGCCGTGACAGATAGCTGCTATAACCTTGCCGGCATTTACCATATCATTTGCAAACTTTATGACATCAGTGTTTCTTCGCATAAAATCCGGAGCGAATCCGCCCGGCACCACCATACAATCATAACCGCCGGCGTCAGCTTCTGCCGCTGCAATCTCAGAGATACAGGGGTAACCTTCTTTTGAATGATATTCCTTTTTTGCCTCGGCGGCAACGAAATTAACCTCCAGGCCGGCTTCTTTGAGGCGATAGTAAGGGAACCAGACCTCAAGAACCTGATACATTTCGTCAACCATAATAGCTACCTTTTTAGCTGCCATTTTTGCTGCTCCTTTTTGCCATAAGTGTAAGCTCACGAAAATTGTTAATCCGGTGAAAGGTCAGGTAGTTTGCGTCATGCGCTCTATGGGCACCACCCAGACCATCATCATAAGCGGTTCTGGAAACGGCGATGATGTCATTGCCTTCAAAAAGCCAGTCGAGATACTGAAAGGCGTGCTTTTTACTGTCAGGATGGTACAGAATAACAGATTCGACCCTCCAGTTCCTCAAATCCTCAGAAGATACCAGCGTCAGGATGTTGCGGTAGGCCGTAGGGTTTCTTTGTTTACTGACGAGCGACCAATAACGTTTGGTCAACCTGTCGTAACGAATGGTGAATTTGTTCGAGCCGCCGAAGAAATCGATGAAGTCTTTCTCAGGGTCAAAAGAGACCAACTTGCCATCATCAGAAATGCGAACAATGGCGGCTATTTCTGCATCATCATATTCTACTCGCAAAATATTTACGAGCTTGTTTTGCGGCGTGACGACAATATTGCCCTCCAGCCAGGCCCTGCCGGGCCATGCCTGGTCAAACCTAAGACGGTTACTCATTGTCCAACTGTCCGCTTTCAACAGGTCTGCATCGACTGGAGCCGACATAACAAAAGACCGGAGATTGCTTCCCCACCCTTTGGGGGGATACCTGTCCTCCATCGCCCGCCAGATTCGTCCCTTGTGGACCACAACCGGAACCGGGGCACAATGATACTCGCCCTGTGCAATCAGCAGTCCTGTGTTCCGGTCTTTGGGTATGGTCCATGTCAGACCTCCGTCTATAGACCGGCGGATAACTACACTGCCGTGATGAGTGCTTGTGCCAATAATATAAAGTGCCCCTTTGTGTACAAAAACTGTTGACCAGTACTGGCCTTTAAAAACAGTTAATTCCTCCCATGTTTTTCCAGCGTCTTTGGAACAAAATATAGCAGTATGGTCTTCCTTGGTTTGTGGCCCGAAAAAATCATGCGAAGCTATGTAATAACCATCGGGCAAAACAGCCAGGCTTGGAGAGCCTAAGTACTTTCCGGTTGCGGCTGGGCTGTGGTCAATAACGACGCCAGGGACGGACGAATAGTCCGGTGTCTGCGGATTCTCTCTCCCCGCAGTTGGCATGAACTGTTTAATCCAGGCCAGATTAAAAACGTAGTATTGCTTACTGCTGATAAGATGAATAAGCCCATTCGGCGTTTGTGTGGCGGCCAGATACCCTCTGGGTTCAGCGTGGGTTTCGTCCATTGTAAATGGGCCGGTATTGCCTCCGCCGTCAAGTTTCTTAGCCGGCCCCCCTGCCGTAAGAAGGCGTTTGCAAGGCCAGGTTTTGCCCTCGTCAAAAGAAAGTGCCGCGAACATTCCGTACACCCGACGTTGTTTTCCGGAGGCATCGGGGATATCCATACCCTTCTTGCGGTCGGCGAAGCTCACAAATAAAATAGGGCCTTCCTGCAATCGTCGGAGAACCAATCGCTGTCCACCACTAATTGGCTGGAATTCACTGGCCGAATAGGTCCAGGTGCGCCCCATATCTTCTGAGATACTCATTGGCATGCGGCCGTTGATATTGTTGCCGCGTCCAAAAGCCATTAAACTACCATCTTTAAGCTGCATTACACCAGCGTGAATGCCGGCTACCCATGCTCCGGTTGAACCTGGCGCAAAGCTCGGTTTTGGCTTTCCGGCGCCCGGGTCAGCCCACGTCTGACCGCCATCGCGACTGATGTGTACAGCCGTTCCACCATTGCCGCCGGTTACTGCATCACAAGGCAAGACGATAAATCCCTCTCGCGTCTGAAAAACAGATTCGACAGGCATATGGCGAAGCCCGTGTTCGGGATTGATGAGCTGTGCCTTCGACCATGTGGCCCCGCTGTCAATCGAGATTCGCATAACCGTAGCGAGATTGCCCCATGTAGCTGCTGCCGAGAGGCCGTTGAAGTGATAAATAGTATCCCGGCCATTATACCAAAAAGCTGGTGCGTGGTCGTTGCGGTCCGGGGCATCCCAGAAAGCCGAGGCTGGCTCCCATTGGTCCGAGCCGTACCGCAGCCGGCTGGCCAGAATGGCTAACTCCCGGCCCTGTTCTGTTCGGCACGAATACCAAATAGCCAACAGGTCGCCGTTGGGACAGTCAACTAACGCCGGGTCATGGTTGTGCTCGGAGTACATTGGGCCGTTAGAGGCCAGCGGAATTTTGACATACTCGATTGGACCTTTAAAGTATGGTTCGTTCTTGTCCGAGCCTTTATCCAGGTCGGCAGGAATCCGCAGGCTGACACGCTGCCGGTTCAACGGCGGTACGGGGACAGGAAGCGGCTCTGTATTCGGCATCCGGCCCAGGACCACGCGGAAACCTATCAGCCAGCTTTTGTCCTCCGGCAGTGTGGCAAGTCGGTTTGCCGAGCGCAGGTACGAGACCTTTGTACTGTGACTGCCGCCGCGTGTAACCTTGAAATCACCGGCATTGCGGCCTGTCGGGTCTGTCCGAGCGCCTTGGGCGTATGGCCCATACCAATCGCAGCACCATTCTTCGACATTTCCATGCATATCGAAAAGGCCCCACGAATTCGGCATAGTCCGACCGACGGTGAGCGGCACCGGCTCAGCGTTCTTGCGGCTGCGTGCCGGGTCGGGGAACCAGCTCATCCGAGCGTTTTTGTGAAACTCCTTCGGCAGGATTGGGCCGGTGTAGTAGGTGGTGGTAGTACCGGCACGGCAGGCATATTCCCACTCGGCTTCGGTCGGCAGACGATAGGGTTTGGCTTCCTTTTTCGAGAGCCATTCGCAGAATTTGACCGCCTCGTGCCAGCTGACAAAAATGACAGCTTCATCGTCCTGTTTGGAGAAACCGAGCTTTCCACGAAGCTTGCGATGCTCAGGGTCAAACTGCTCATACTGAGCATTAGTAACTTCGGTTACCGCCATCAAAAAAGGTCTGGTGATTGTTACCCTGTGCACAGGTTCCTCGTCCCAATCACCGCCGTCTTTTTGCCCCATCAGAAAAGAGCCGGGGTCTATGCGGACAAATTTCATACCGACGGAATTTACAAATGTCTTCGTCCCTTTTGCAGAGGATGACTTTGCTGCTGCCTTTGAATCGTGGAGCAGCCCAGCCAAAAAGAGCAGAAATATCGTCAGCCATATTCTTTTCATTGTTACACCACCTTTCAAGTAATTTGATTGTTGTGATTTTCGATAAATTGACGGACTTCCGGTTTGATATATACCTGCTCAATATCCGCCACTTTCGGCACCACCTCGGCACAAAGCACCGCCACTACAGCCGAGGGGGCC
>CAYTND010000034.1:0-11700 GCA_964438965.1 uncultured Pirellulales bacterium | reverse complement strand
CGGGTCAAGAAACAGGCGAAGGCGGTTGCCTGTCAGTCCAATCTTCATCAGTGGGCCATTGTTTTTGAGATGTACGCGGGACAAAATGACGGGTATTTCTGGAGCGGGGATTTTAGCAGGGGTGGATGGGAGCAATATGCCTGGGTAGGGCCGCTGCGGCCTTACTATAATAACGAGAAAGATTTGCGTTTCTGCCCGACGGCTACAAAACTCAGGGAAGAGGGAGCCAGGGACCCTTTTGCAGCCTGGGGACCTGTGCGGCAGACCGGTGAGCAAAGCGGCAGCTATGGAATGAATAACTGGCTTTGTAATCCATTGCCGGATGTTGAGTTTATACACGGCCGGGAGGCAACCAAAGATAACTGGCGGAATGCTTACCTTGAAGGTGCAGGTAATATACCGCTACTTCTGGATTGCGCGTTTGTTGAGAGCAAGCCGTACGATTTTGACACGCCTCCGGAATATGATGGTGATATATCAACGTATCTGGTGAGCGCTTTACAAATCAAGCGTTTTTGTATGAACCGGCACGGTGAGTATGCAAACGGTGTTTTTTTGGATTTCTCCGTCCGGAAGATTGGGCTTAAGCAGTTGTGGACGTTTAAGTGGCACCGAAGCTTTAACATAAACAACTCGTGGACCACAGCCGGCGGCGTCCAGCCGTCCGACTGGCCGGAGTGGATGAGAAGCTTTAAGGATTACTGAAAAACGATCGCACAGGAAAGGCACTGCATTATGCGCAAACAGAAAGGCTTTACCCCGTTAGAAATTAAGATTCCTGACCGGGAAAGTGGAAGATTGCCTGAAAGACACGGGGAAGCAGACGTCCGGAAACGATACCGGAGTTTTCTAACGGGGTTTACGTTAATAGAGCTTTTGGTTGTGATTGCCATCATTGCATTATTGATGGCGATATTGATGCCCGCCCTGCAGCGGGTAAGAAAGCAGGCGCAGGCAGTGCGATGTCAGGCGAATCTAAAGCAATTGGGTATAGCCATGGACATGTATCTGGCGGATAATGAGGGACGATTCCCGCTGGGGAGGGCTCACAGATTCTTTGGGGTGTGGGAGCTACTGTTTCCCTACACGTACCTAAACATCAGCCAAAAAAACCAAAACGTTATGTTGTGCCCTGTTGCCAAACGAGTGGTGCAGACACCGGAAGGTGCTAAATTGCCTGGCGGGAAGCACCATGCCTGGTGGGCTCCATCATATGGGGATCCCGAACGTCCAGAAATGATCGGAAGTTACGGGTATACTACCGCATTCTATCCGTCTCCTCTTATAAGAGCCGGTTGGATAGATCATTGGGGCAAACCTTCGCATGTCAAGCGGCCGTATACTGTTCCGATGATCCTGGATAGTCGGTCGACTGTAGCAGGACTGTGGGAGGAGCGGGAAGAAACCCATCCTCCGCTCGATGACGGGGAGGTTAACTACTCCCCAGGGCAGATCTTTGATAGTAATCTTGAATGTTGTATTGATCGTCACAACGGTCATGTGAACGGTCTCTTTGTGGATTACTCGGTCCGTAGAGTCGGTCTGAAAGAGTTGTGGACGTTGAAGTGGAACAGGCACTTTAATACGGCCGGCCCCTGGACCCGGGCCGGCGGTGTCCAGCCCGAGGACTGGCCCGAATGGATGAGAAGGTTTAAGGATTATTGAAAAAAGAGGCAGTTAACCCTCACTTACGTTCGGGCCTCTGAATAAAGTGGTTGCCGCCATTTTTTCGTTAGACATATCCCTGCTCAAACCCTAATATAACCCCAATTGCACAATAACCCGGATAAAGTACACTCTCTATGAACACAAAAGGCAAATATGTTTATGATTGGCCCAGGCCGATGGTTACTGTTGATGCGGCGGTCTTTACTTTTTCCGGTGATAAGGCCAGGGTGCTGCTTATCAATCGCGGAAATGAGCCGTTCAAAGGTATGTGGGCGCTGCCGGGCGGATTTGTTGGGATGGATGAGGATCTGGAGGACGCCGTGGCCAGAGAATTGGAGGAAGAGACGGGACTGGTAGGAGTTCAATTAGAGCAGATTCGTACCTTCGGCACAGTAGGCCGCGACCCAAGGGGCAGACAGATTACAATAGTATTTATGGGTATTGCAGAAGAAGAGCAAACCACGATAAAGGCCGGCGACGATGCGGCCCAGGCACAATGGTTCGATATAGAAAAACTGCCCGATGATATGGCGTTCGACCATAATGAGGTGGTCAGGTTTGTCATTGCAAAACTGCTGAAAACCCCGCGTAAAACGCGGGGCTGAATAGGTATGGATTCTTGCTCCTTCGACTCTGCTCAGGACAAGTTTCGCAGGAATGACAGGGGAACGGTGGGGCAAGCCCCACCCTACAGATTAGGAAAATTGTCGGGCAACAGATTAGATTGCCGCGGCCTGCTGCGCAGGCCGCGTAATGACAAAAGAAGGATTGTATGAATGAAAGCGTTGATATAACGGTTGATTTTGCGGGGATTCGGCTGGCTAATCCGGTGTTTACGGCTTCGGGGACGTGCGGATATGCCGATGAGTTAGCTGATTTTATGGATGTCAACCGTCTCGGCGGGTTTATTACTAAAAGTATTACACTCAAACCGAGAACAGGCAATGCGACGCCGAGGATTGTCGAGACAGATTCGGGGATGCTTAATGCGATTGGATTGGCCAACATCGGATTAGATAAATTCATAGAAGAAAAACTGCCCATTCTCGAAAAGATGACCGCTGCTGTTTTCGTTAATGTAGCAGGCCGGACCATTGATGAATACGTGGCTGTGGCGCAGCGGCTGTCCTCTGAGAAAGCGATAGCCGGGTTCGAATTGAATATTAGCTGCCCGAACGTCAAAAAAGGCGGGATAAGTTTCGGCAGAGACCCTGAGCAGGTAACGGAGATTACTTCGGCGGTGAAAAATGCTGTCGGCGAGAAGGTCCTGATGGTCAAGCTGTCCCCCACCGTTACGGATATCAGCGTAATTGCCCGGGCAGCAGTTGAAGCGGGAGCCGATGCACTTAGTCTGGTGAATACCTTCACGGCTATGGTTATCGATATTGAAACTCGCAAGCCGGTTTTGGCCAACAGGACAGGTGGATTGTCGGGGCCGGCAATAAAGCCCATAGCGGTTCATCTGGTCAATAAGGTCTATAATGAAGTTGCGAAAAGCCGCGGAATACCGGTTCTGGGCGTAGGGGGAATCAGGACTGCTTCGGATGCCATCGAATTTATCATTGCGGGGGCGTCGGCGGTGGGTATCGGTACGGCGAATTTCATTGAGCCGGGATGCACGGCGAAAATTGTTGAAGGCATAAAAAAATATTGCGCTCGTAAAGAAATAGCAAATATCAACGAATTAATTGGCTCACTTTTATAGGAGGAATCATTATGGCCGACAAAATGTTTCACATCGAAAAAGTCCTGCATAAGCTGTCTTTCACTGTTATCGTGCTTCTGTTGTTAGTTGTGCCGGGCCTTTCTTCAGGACAAGAACTAAAGCTGGATGAACGCCCTGCCGAACCCGGTGAATGGGGTTGTCGGCCTGCCGCCGGTGCGGTGTCGCAGGTAAATCCGCCGAGTTTTAGTTGGCGGCCACAAAAAGGTTTGACATGGGAAATCGAGTGCGCGCATGACACAAATTTCCAAAAGATCGAATATCGCGTGAAGAATCTCAAGTTCAACGTGCACTGCCCGCCTCGGACCTTTGAGCCTGGGACTTACACGTGGCGCTATCGTGGAAAAGATAGCAAAGGCCGTTATACGAACTGGAGCCAGCCACGAACATTCACTATTGCGCGTGATGCGGCAGCTATGCCGCTGCCGACTCGCAAGGATTTGATTGGGCGGATCCCTAAAAGCCATCCGCGGCTTTTTATGCGCCCGGAGAACATCGGGCGGCTACGGGAGCTGGCACGGGGCAAAATGAAGAGAGAATATAGCAAACTCGTCAGCGAATGCGAGAGACTTTTAGCCAGACCGCCTTCGACCAAGGAGCCGCCGAAGTATCCAAAAGATATAGTGCGCGGCAGTGAGCGCTGGAGAAAGATTTGGTGGGGCAACCGAACATATACCACCCGGGCCTTGAACGGTGCGGCGACTCTGGCCTTTACCCGGCTGCTCGGTGGACAGGAAAAGTACGGCCTTGAGGCCAAACGCATTCTGCTGGAATGTGCCAAGTGGGACCCAAAGGGCAGTACCGGCTATCGCTACAACGACGAGGCGGGTATGCCCTACAATTATTACTTTTCGCGTACATATACGTTTGTCAATGACCTGCTGAGCGAGCAGGAAAAGAAAATCTGCCGAGAGGTGATGAAGGTGCGCGGGGATGAGATGTATGAGTATCTGTGTCCGCGGCACCTGTGGCGGCCTTACGGCAGCCACGCCAACCGGGCGTGGCACTTTTTGGGTGAGATTGGTATCGCCTTTTTGGGTGAGGTCGAAGGGGCCGAGGACTGGGTATGGTTTGCAGCCAATGTCTTTTTTAATGTATATCCGGTCTGGTCTGACGATGATGGCGGCTGGCATGAGGGGGTCAGCTACTGGTCCAGTTACATCGGCCGTTTCACCTGGTGGGCGGATGTGATGCGGGAGGCCATGGGCATCAACGCCTATGACAAGCCGTACTTTTCAAAGGCCGGCTATTACGCGATGTATCTGATGCCGCCCGGCAAGGTCAGCGGGGGATTTGGCGATGGGGCCAATCGCAGAAAAGCTTCAAGCCTCGTGCCGCTGTTGAGCCAGCTTGCAGCGCAGGCCGGCAACGGTCATTGGCAGTGGTACGCGGAGCAAATGGGCGGCCCCGCCGTGACATCAGGATACATTGGATTTATCCGCGGTGCCCTGCCGAAGGTGGATTCCAAGCCGCCCGATGAGCTGCCTGTGTCCAAGCTCTTCAGCGGCACCGGGCAGGCTTATCTCAATACGACATTGAAGCACGCCGGAGAAGACGTACAGGTCATTTTTAAGTCGAGTCCTATGGGGACGCAGTCGCATGGCAATGCGGGCAATAATTCGTTTGTGCTCTGGGCGTATGGTCAGCGACTGCTGATCCGTACCGGCCGTTATTATAACTACGGGGGCCTGCATCATCGTAACTGGATGTGGAGCACGCGCTCGGTCAATAATATTACGGTCAACGGGCAAGGTCAGGGCAAGCGCAGCGCCAAAGCCCGGGGCAAAATCGTCGCCTTCAAGACTACGCCTTCGATGGACATAGTTGTCGGCGAGGCGGGACAGGCCTACGAACCTGCACTGGAGCGTTTCACGCGGAGCATTATTTTTGTGAAGCCGGAATTAGTTGTTGTCTATGACCGTTTGGAGTCTAAGGAACCGGCGACGTATGAATACTGGCTGCACGCTATCAATAAGATTGACGTGGATGGCCAGCACGACATCCGCGTTCGAAGCGAAGATGTAGTTTGTGATATTGATTTTCTAACACCATCCGGTTTGACTTTCAGCCAGACCGACCAGTATGACCCCAATCCTCGCCCGCGTATCAAGCTGCGTGAGTGGCATCTGACTGCGACGACACCGGAAAAGAAAAAACGGATGGAGTTCGTAACACTTTATCGTCCGCATCGTCTCAAAGACCGAGTGCCTGATGAGTCAAGTCTGGAGCGGATTAAGGGAGGTTATTTGTTGAAGGCCAAACTATCCGATGGAGAGTTCTCAGCGCTTCTTCCAACCTCTGACCGTATCACATTGAAGGCAGACGGTCTGGAAAGCAAGGGAACAATCAAATGCCGGCTGAAGAGAACCGGTGGGCAAGTTCAAATACTTGGACTTGATAAATAAAAGGAGCAGAGTAAGATGGCTAAAGGTATGGAACAATTGTACGCCGAACGGATGAAGCGATACGTTACGGCGATGCGGAACGAGAAGCCGGATATGATTCCGATTCGTCCGTTTGTTGCCGAGTTCACAGCTAAATACGCCGGTTACACCTGCCAGGATGTGGCGCATGATTACAACATGGCCTTCGAGGCTGCCGTGAAGTGCGCGAAGGATTTCGACTGGGACGCCGTTGTTCCAAACATGGTCTATGTCTGGACGGGTCTCGCCCAGGCTGCCGGATTGCGCTACTACGGCATCCCCGGCATAGGCATCCCCCACACGGTCGGCTTCAACTACATCGAGCCTCCGGAAGAAGAGGCGTTCATGAAGCCGGACGAATACGATGCGTTAATCGACGATCCGACCGGCTTTCTCTACAACACCTGGCTGCCTCGCGTCTCCACCGAAGTCAGCAAGATTGGCGAGCCCTCGACAAACCGCAACAACCTGGCATTAGTCAAGAGTGGTATGGCTATGCTGCAATACTTCTACGCCTTCGGCCCGCAAATCGCGAGGCTGCGGTCCGAATGCGGTACGGCCTCGGCTATTGCAGGCATCTTCAAAGCACCGTTCGACATTATCGCCGACAAATTGCGAGGCTACCTGGGGCTGGTGAGTGACATGCAGACGCAGCCTAAGAAAGTGCTCAAGGCCTGCGAGGCGCTTATGCCGCACCTGGTCAACGTGGGCCTGACTACTGCCGATGCGAACAATCAGGTGCCCATCGGCTATTGGATGCATCGCGGGTGCGTTCCTTTCTTCAACCCGAAACAATTCGAGTCCCACTACTGGCCCACACTCAAGCCCTGTATCGAGGAGTTCTGGAAGAACGGCCACCAGACGCTTTTTTACGCCGAGGGCAGGTGGAAGCATCACTTCGATACCTTCCGCGAGCTGCCCGACCGCAGCATCGTCTTCCACTGCGATCAGGACGATATCTTCGAGGTCCATCGCAGTCTGCACGATAAGTTCGCCATCAGCGGTGGCATCCCGAACGTGATGTTGAGCTGGGGCACTCCTGAGGAAGTACGGGAGTTCTGCATGCGGGTCATCAAAGAAGTGGCGCAGGATGGGGGCTATATTATGGACGCCGGCGCCATCATGCAGGATGACACCAACATCGAGAACATGAAGGTGATGAATCAGGTGTGTCGCGAGCACGGTGTTTATGCGTCCGGTACCTACGAGGCGGCGACCGAAACGCCGCCGTGCGATTTGCCCACATCAGTGGAGTCACGCAAGAAAGTGACAGGCATGGCGGGCCGGGCGCCGCCGCCGGTGAAACCCGGTGTTTGCTTCCCCTGGGAGCAGCGAGTCAAGGACCTGCCCGAAATCACCGGCGACAAGGCAATGATCCGGAAAATCTGGGAGGACATCGACGCCCTTGGATACACGTATATCTGGCAGTGCCTGCTGTCATTCTGAGTTTGTCGTTCTATTGACGATGCGCAATACATACAGCATGAACAGAAAAGAATCGTAGGTTGTAGTATGAATAAAAAGGGGCATTTCACACGTCGTGCCTTTATAAGAAAGACCGCATGTGTTGCCGGGGGTGCGGCGGCATTTCTGTATATAGTCCCTTCATCAGCGATGGGTAATGCAGGTTCGGTTGCGCCGAGCGAGCGAATTACAATAGGCTTTATTGGCGTCGGCGGACACGGTAGAAGCGTTAACCTAAAGAACTTTTTGGGCAATTCGGATGCTCAGGCCGTTGCCGTTTGCGACGTTGATGCCAACAATAGGAACATAGCCCGCGATATGGTGAACCAAAAATACGGCAATAGGGATTGTGCAACTTACAATGATTTCCGGGAAATTATCGAGCGGGATGATATAGACGCTGTGATGATTTCCACGCCCGACCACTGGCATGTTCCAATTTCAATAGCTGCCGCTAAAGCGGGCAAGGATGTAGAGTGCGAAAAACCGACACTGACCGTTGAAGAAGGCAGGGTACTTTGTGAAACGATGAAACGTTACAATCGTGTCTTTCAATGGTCCACGGAAGATAGATCCGTGGATGTCTATCACCGGATGTGTGAGCTGGTTCGCAATGGCAGAATCGGAAAAGTGCATACGATACGAGTTGAACTGCCGAGCGGGCCGAATACACCTGGAGACCCTACGCCTATGCCGGTGCCGAAGGGTTTTGATTACGAGATGTGGCTGGGGCCGGCGCCGTGGGCGCCATATACCAAGGACCGCATTCACTGGAACTTTCGATGGATTCTTGATTATTCGGGCGGGCAGTTGACGGACTGGGGAGCACATCTTCTCGACGGTGCGCAATGGGGAAATGACACCGAACATACAGGCCCGGTGGAGGTCAAGGGAAAAGGTGTATTCCTGCGGGAAGGACTCTATGACACGGCCAAAGAATACAGAATCGAATACAAATATGCTGACGGTGTCAGACTGCTCGTAACATCGGGCACGCCGAGTCTGCGATTCGAAGGGTCCGAGGGATGGATAGGCAATGTTGGCTGGAGGGCGAAACTCCAGGCGGAGCCCGAATCCATTTTGGATTCTGTGATTGGCCCTAATGAGATTCATCTTTATACGTGCCGGGCCGGCGAGCAGCGCAATTTCCTCGATTGCGTGAAATCACGGAAGGACTGCTATTTTCCCCCCGAGATAGGACATCGGTGCTTTACAGTCGCCCACATCGGCAATATCTCAATGCTGTTGGAACGAAAACTGAAATGGGACCCGGATAAGGAGCGCTTCATTAACGATGAACAAGCCAACCGGATGCTGTCGCGTTCGATGTGCAGCCCATGGCACTTGTAGGATTGACTATTGATTCCGCCAAAAGACGGCGGATCTGCGATATTGGCTATTGTCCCCGCGTAGCTTGTGCCGGCGCAGGCGGGTAGCGCAGAACCAATAAAGAAGTCAAGCCCGAAGATTTAACTGGGCAGAGGTTATCTAAGAAATATCAGATTCGGAGGATATTATGCGAAAAGTTACTGTGTCCCTCCATATAGTATTGTTCATATTAACTGTAGGCGTTTTCGGTAGCTCAAAGACTTATGATGCAGTAATAACATCAGGCCGGATCTACGACGGTTCTGGTGGAGCGTCATATGTTGCGGATGTCGGAATTAAAGATGGTCATATCGCAGCTATCGGACAGCTCCGGCCGGATGCAGATGTGCTAATCGATGCACAAGGTCTTGCAGTTGCTCCGGGTTTTATCAATATGCTAAGCTGGGCAAATGAATCTCTTATAGAAGATGGCAGTTCGCAAAGCGATATTCGTCAGGGAGTAACTCTCGAAGTTATGGGCGAAGCATGGTCAATGGGGCCTCTTAATGAAAAGATGAAACGGGATATGCGTGAATCTCAGGGAGACATCAAATTTAGCATAGAATGGACTACACTTGGAGAATATCTCGAATATCTTGAAAGAAAAGGGGTATCGACCAACATAGCCTCTTTTGTGGGCGCAACGACTGTTCGTATTTATGCTGTTGGATATGAAGACCGTCCGCCAACCTCTAAAGAGCTTGAGCAGATGCGTAAATTAGCAGGCCGGGCGATGCAGGAAGGGGCGGTAGGTGTAAGTTCGGCGCTGATTTATGCTCCCGGCTTTTATGCTGATACTGATGAGCTGATAGCTCTTGCGGAGGTCGCGAGCCAATATGGTGGAATGTATATTTCACACATCCGCAGCGAGGGTAACCACCTGCTTGAGGCGTTGGATGAATTGATAACAACTGCGCGAAAGGCAAATGTTACCGCTGAACTGTATCACATGAAAGCTGCCGGCAAATCAAATTGGCATAAACTTGATGCTATGATTGAAAGGATTGAAAAGGCACGGGCTGAAGGTCTTAAAATTACGGCGGATATGTATAACTATACAGCAGGTGCAACAGGTCTCGATGCCGCAATGCCTCCCTGGGTTCAGGCCGGTGGACACCAGGCATGGGTAGCCCGGCTCAAAAATCCGAGAATCAGGAAACGGGTTTTGAGAGAGATGACTACCCCTACTGACGAATGGGAAAATTTATATCTTTTGGCAGGTACGCCGGAAAATGTTCTCTTAGTGGGGTTCAAAAACGAAAAGCTCAAGCATCTAACCGGCAAAACACTTGCAGAAGTTGCCAGGATGAGGGGAAAATCACCGGCAGAAACTGCAATCGACCTTGTTATTGAAGACGACAGCCGCGTTGGCACGGTCTATTTTCTAATGTCGGAAGAAAATGTGAAAAGGCAGATTAAACTGCCCTGGATTACCTTTTGTTCAGATGCAGGCTCTCTTGCCCCTGAGGGAGTCTTCTTAAAATCAAATCCACATCCCCGTGCATACGGGAGCTTCGCCCGGCTTCTTGGTAGATATGTTCGCCAGGAAAAGGTCATTACACTCACCGAGGCAATCAGGCGTTTGACTTCACTGCCGGCAGATAATCTCAAACTTGACCGGCGGGGAAGACTTGAAAAAGGATATTATGCAGACATTGTCATTTTCAATCCTGAGACAATTATTGACCATGCGACGTTTGAAAAACCACACCAGTATGCAACAGGTATGCTCCATGTTTTCGTAAACGGCACACAGGTGCTCAAAGATGGTGAACATACCGGCGCCAAACCCGGTCGCGTTGTGCGTGGACCGGGATGGAAAAAGTAAACCGCCAAAGATAAAGGCTCAGCAGTTTTTTGTAGCGAAAACGGCTGAAGCTTTGTCCCGCGGACTAAGAAAGATGGACTAGCAGTGAAGATGGATTCCCGCTTGTGCGGGAATGACATTGGGGAAAATTTCTGTGTTCTCTCTGGCAAAGTTAGTCCCGCCGAAGGCGGATTTATAACTTGAGTCCTGTCTCTTGAGTCTGGTCAAAATTACCCTTGAGTCTTTTGTCTTGAGTCTGGCCTCTTGAGTCTGTAGTCTGTTTCGCTATGGACGACATCCAGCGAAAATTAGCCCTGATTGACCGGCAATTAGCCGGCAGAAATCTTCATAAGCGAATCATAAGCACCTGCCCACTTGTCTTTGTCGCTTTAGGTTTAATCATCGGCATTTTGATAGAAAACATACTAATCGAGTCACGAGCGACGAGCGACGGGGCACGATTTATCTGGCTCTGGCTAATACTGCTCGGTTTGCTTACCGTAGCAACTGTTTTCTTCTTTGTTCTCCAAACAAAAGGCAAGCTTGGCTCTTATGCTCCTGGGCTCTTAAGCTCTTGTGCTCTCATTTGTTTTCTGTGTCTTGGTGCGATTCGGCTGCTCAGCTTCAATCAGCCGGAACCAAATGGCATCCGCAATCTTGTTGGAGATGAGTCGAAGCTGGCGACCATTCGCGGCCTGATTATAACTGAACCGTACATTAACAAAAACCGAAACTGGAAATTCGCCAGATTCAAGTACACCGACCCGGCCACCAGTTTCTACCTCAAGCTCAACGAAGTAGAAACTATCGACGGTTGGGCAAAAGTGACCGGCACTGTTCGAGTACAGGTTGATGGGACGGTGCTGGATTTGAAAGACGGTGATTACATACAGGCATACTGCCGGCTGGATAGATTCAGCCCCCCCACTAACCCCGGCCAGTTTAATACGGCAAAGTACCTGGCGAGGAAAAATGTCTTTATCGCAGCATCTGTAAAATCACGGGACGGCATTAAATTATTAGAAAGCCCTCCCGGAGGTATTTTTACAAAAGTAAAAATAAAGATGAGGCAAACAGCCACACAGGCACTGTTGGGCAATCTGTCGCTGGAAGACAGAAGCCGGGGCTTACTGGAGGCATTGCTGTTGGGCTATAGAGGAAATATCGACAGCAGCACTTACAGGGCTTTTCGCAAAACCGGTCTGCTGCACTTTATTAGCTTGTCCGGAATGCACCTGGGTATTTTG
>CAYTND010000033.1:0-11780 GCA_964438965.1 uncultured Pirellulales bacterium | reverse complement strand
TACAACCCTTTTATAGACTTCTTCTAATAAAACCATCATGTTTTCTGCTTTGTAGCCAGGCTCTTTTGTAGGCAAATAGGATTATCTTCAGGGAAATTTTTGCGCCATTCCCAGATAAGTTCAGAGGAAAGTAGGCTCTCCTCAAGTCGCAACGCCTTTTTCCAGGACAGATTCCTGAGCCACTGCTTTTTTTCTTGCTCTGACTTTTCAAATCTGCTCTTATCCAGCAGCGCCTTATTATCTTTAAATCGTTTCATCTTGAATCAACAACTTTGTGGTCTCCATGAAGTCCTCTGCTATCTCAATGGCTCTGACTGCATCTTGCTGCGATACGTGGATTGTGGCTCCATAATCACCTACACCACGCAATTCAAAGAGCCAGTTCAAATCCTTGCCATGTCTCTTGTCCAATTTGCCTGTTTTAACGAACCTTTGATGTATGGAAGCTATCACTCCACTATGCCTGCTAAACTCTAACTCTTTACTGAGTAAGAGAGCCGTGGCGGCATAAAAAGCTGCATAATACGCTCGCGAAGCAACAAAATCATAATAGCTCTTTGAGGCCAATTCTTTCGCAGCCCGAATAGATGCCTCAGCTCGTTGGAGATTGGCTGTTATTTCGCCGGCGTATTTCAGCGTCATAAGGCTATCCCCTCTCTTTTCGCATTTCGATAAAGCTGAATAGCCCTCTGCTCAAAGTCATCAATAGCCGCCGGCTTGGCGGAAATGAGCTGTTCTGAGTCAAGCTGTATCGGATAGAGTAAGTCGATAATTTGGTGGAGTTCACGAAAATAGTCAAACGGTTTACTTAACAGAACAAGCAAATCAATGTCACTTCCTGTGCTTGCCTGGTTGCGAGCCATAGACCCATAGAGAATCAATCCCTTAAACCGGGTACCATAGTAATTGGTAAGAACGTTTTTGCACCTCTGCGTTATGTCAGTTGTTGTTAATGACATTTGAGCGCCTCGATTATCCAACTAATATCAGGCAGGCTAAAAATTATGTGTTCGATTGATTCTACTCTTTTTATTAATACTATTTTTCATCCAGAATTTCAAGGCACTTGAATTTTTTGCCTTCCAGAAATTCAAGCGAAGCGCCTCCGCCGGTGGAAATATGGCTTATCTTGTCTTCCAGACCGAGTTTCTTTACCGCACTCGCACTGTCACCGCCGCCGATTATACTGCGTGCTCCTTTGTCTGTGGCCTCGGCAACAGCCAGGGCGACAGCTTTCGTTCCTTCATCGAAAGGCGGCAGCTCGAAAACACCCATTGGGCCGTTCCAGACTACAGTCTTTACACCGGCAAGTTTCTCCACAAAAAGCTTTTGCGTTTGCGGGCCGATATCCATACCCACCCAGCCGGCTTCAATATCACCGCTGACTACTTTGTTCTGAGCATTAGCTTTGAATTCGATGGCGACAACTGTGTCAACCGGCAAAACTATTTCGCATCCGAGGTCTTTTACCTGCTCAAGAATTTCTGTAGCTTTATCGAGAAAATCGTCCTCACACAGACTCTTGCCGACGGCCAATCCCTGGGCCTTGAAAAACGTATAGGTCATCGCGCCGCCGATTAGTATGCAGTCAACTTTCTCTAAAAGATTTTCAATCACACCTATCTTATCTGAAACCTTCGCTCCACCCAATATCGCTATGAAGGGCCTGTTTGGGTTACTAAGGGTTTCGCCTAAGAATTTTAGTTCCTTTTCGATAAGGAAACCGATGGCCCGCGGCTTGCCTTCCATAAGTGCCGGCACCGTGTACATTGAAGCATTGTCCCTGTGCGCCGTGCCGAAGGCATCGTCAACGTAGATATCCGCCAAATCGGCAAGCTGCTTCGCAAAATCGTCTTTGGCCTGCCGCAGTTGCGCATCTTCTTTTGCTGCTATGTCCTTGATAGTTTCTTCCTTATGAAAACGCAGGTTCTCAAGCAGCATACAATCGCCGCTCGCCAGCGACTGGACCTTTGCCTTTGTCTCGGGACCGATACAATCCTCAGCGAAGACAACATCCTGCCCTAAAAGTTCCGAAAGTCTTTTAGCCACGGGCGCCAGAGACATCTTTTCATTCCTTTGTCCCTTAGGCCTGCCGAGGTGGCTCATCAGAATCAGCGCACCGCCGCCATCTAATATCTTCTTTATCGTAGGCAGCGCCTTAACGATTCGGTCATCGCTGGTAATGTTGCAGTCCTCATCCAGCGGCACATTGAAATCGCACCGCATCAGTACCTTCTTACCCCGCACATCGATATCGGCAACAGTCTTCTTAGCCATTTTCTCTACCCTTTGGGAATTTAGAACTCAGAATCGAGAAGGTTTCTACATTCTTCATTCTCAACAGCCCTTCGCCATTCTTTCCATAATATCGACGCTGCGGTTCGAGTAACCCCACTCGTTGTCATACCAGCTTACGACCTTAACTGTCCTGTCAACGACTATTGTGCACAGAGAATCGAAAATGCTCGAAGCAGGGTCGTTAACGATGTCACTGCTGACTATCGGCTCATCGCAATAAACCAGGATGCCCTTCATTGGCCCTTCCGCTGCTGCCTTCATTGCTGCGTTTACGCTATCGACCGTAACGTCTTTTTTGACGTTAACCACAAGGTCAACGATACTGCCGACCGGAATAGGCACCCGGATGGCGAAACCATCGAGCTTGCCTTCAAGTTCGGGAACAACTTTGCCGATGGCCTTCGCTGCGCCGGTGGTGGTGGGGATAATGTTCGCCGCCGCAGCACGCGCACGACGCAGGTCACTATGTATCATATCAGCCACCTTCTGGTCGTTGGTGTAGGCGTGAATAGTAGTCATAACTCCCTGCTCAATACCAAACACATCGTTGAGGGTCTTGGCTATAGGTGCAAGGCAGTTGGTCGTACAGCTTGCGTTCGATACACACTTGACGTCACTGGTCAGCTTCTCATCATTAACACCCATGACGATAGTCGCATCGATATTATCCTTTGCAGGAACACTTAGCATGACCTTACTGGCGCCGGCCTTGATATGGTCCGCATAGCCGCCCTTCGGCGATTCGGCGGTGCGGAAAATACCCGTCGATTCCAGAACAACCTTCACGCCCATATCCTCCCAGGGCAGTTCCGCAGGATTCCTGACAGCCAAAACCTTAATAGATTTGCCGTTGATGACTAATTCACCGTCCTTTACCTCGACCGTCCCGCCCCATTTACCCATCACCGTATCATATTTAAACAGATGCGCAAGACTCTTAGCGTCCGAGAGGTCATTGATAGCGACCAAGTCCAAATCACCGTCTCTTTGCATAATAATTCTTGTTACGGCTCTGCCGATTCGGCCGAACCCGTTAATTGCCACTTTTGTTGACATTTCGAAATCTCCTTTTTTAATACTGTAAATAATGTTTTTTTCTTATTTAATCCCCCGTCAATCCCTGCTGCGGAGTAAACGAGAGAGCTACTTTATGTATTACCCGCCCCGTTGTCAAGAATTTATTAAACGATTTGAGATTCTGCAGAACGGAGCCGCGACTTCCCAAAACGGAGCCGCGACTGCCCAAAACAGAGCCGCGACTGCCCAAAACAGAGCCGCGACTGTAAAGGAGCGGTAATTGGTTTAGCGGTAATTGGTTTATTATTGGCCTCAAAACGGTCTTTTTTTGTTTAAGGGTATTAACGGTTCTTTCTGTTCTTCCTTTTCTGCGAGCTAAGAGTTGTGGAAGTTTGCCGCTTTCTCCTGGCTTTACTGAGCTGGGGGGCCATTTGATTCTTCCAGGCGGTATAGGCCTGCTGAAGATGTTTGACAATTTCCGAATTTTGTTTTGCAAGGTTGTTTTTTTCACCGATATCGCCTTCAAGGTCATACAATTCTAAAGACCCTTCTCTGTTAAAAAGTAGTTTCCATTTGCCTTCTCGAACGGCCCACTGTTTGACACCATCGTCCCAGAAAAGAATCTTGTGCAGGGGCTTTTTCGTCTGGCCGCGGAGAACCGGCAGCATATTCTTGCCGTCATATACTCGGTCGCCGGGAAGTTTGGCGCCGACAGCAGCGCAGATGGTCGGCAGGATGTCCAGTGAAATAACAGGCTCATCACAAACTGTTCCTTTCGGTAATTTCCCCGGCCAGCGAACAATAAACGGCACGTGGATTCCACCTTCGTAAACGCTGTGCTTATAGTCTCGCAAAATGCCGTTGTTGGCAAAATTCTTTCTGGCACCTCCGTTGTCTGAGAAAAATATAAGCAGGGTATTGTCGTCGGCGCCGGTTTGCTTGAGGGCGTCCAGCACTTTTCCAATCGCCTCATCCATACTGGTGAGCATTGCCAGGTAAATGTCTCGATTTTCATCTCCCGTATCGAAGCGCTTGATATATTTCTGCAGCGCCTGCAGTGGCCAGTGCACGGCGTTAAAAGGCAGGTAAAGGAAAAAGGGCTGTTTCTGGTGCCGCTCAATAAATGATACAGATTCACGAGCCAGGTTATCTGTCAGATAACCGGTATCGTTAATCCGTTTGTCATTGCGATAAATCGAATTATATTCGTTTGTTATCTTGAGATTAAAATAATCATGCGCTCCGTGTCCTAAGAATCCGTAGAATTCGTCAAAGCCCCGCTTCAAAGGACGATATTCCGGCTCAATACCTACGTGCCATTTACCGATAACCGCCGTTGCATAGCCTTGCTTTTTAAGCACCTTAGCCACAGTAACTTCATTCAAGGGTAATCCAACCCTCGAATCACCGCCTGTATAGAAGCCGAACCGCTGCTGGTATCTTCCGGTTAAGAGTCCCGCCCGGGTCGGTGCACAGACATAGGCGCTTGCATAGCCGTTTGTCAATCGCACGCCTTCGGCGGCCAGCCGGTCAATATTGGGCGTATCGACTTCTTTCGGATGCTCGTAACAGCTCGAGTCCGCATAACCCTGGTCGTCGGATACGATGAGAACGATGTTGGGACTGCCGGTAACATTCCCCCGACTTCGCTCGGGACGGGTTTGATTCACCGGCGCAGACCGGACCTTCCTGCCAAGGCATATCCCTGACGCAGCCAGCACCGATGAACGTAAAAAATCTCTTCGAGTCATTATGTTCTTTATCATTTTTTCCGCAGTCATACTCTCCGGCAATTATTTTATCCGATATTCCTCAGGGCAAATTTCCTCCATACATATACTCGTGTTGTAACTCGACTCATAACGCAAATATTCCCCTTTACGGAGTGCTAATAATTGGTCGTTATTTTATGACACAGGAATAATGATTTCAACAGCCTTTTTGGTTCCAGGTACGCAGGGTCAGGCTGTTAGAAAAAGTATTGTGCGCCAAATGGCCACAGTATCAGTAATGTGTAGGGCCGCTTCAAAGATGGTGCCAAATCGTCTTTTATTTGGCGACAGCTTTGACCGGCCCGGCAGTAGCGAAGCCTTTTAGTTTTAGCTCAAGCAATCTCCCTCCCTCGAAGAGGGGTGGGAGGGAGATTGCGGTCGTGCGAATAAGATGGATGCTTATGAGCAGAAGGCGGTTTCGCTGACCGATTTCAAAAAGGGAATCTGTAAAAAAAAGCTGTTACCCAAAAATTACTGGTTAGTGACTGGTTTCTTACAGTAGCGATTTGACCTTCTTCATACGGCTTCGATAGCCTGTAGAACCGCAACGGTCTCGATAGTGTACCACGCTGATCGGTTTCCTCTAAAAAGCCATGAACCATCATGTTGTTGCTTACCAATAAGTGATTCTAAGAGATCTGTAAAGAGAGGATGTTGCTTCGACGTCCCCAGGCCGTGGAGAGAGGGCAAGACAATAGACTCGTCGCATCTATAGCATCTATCATGCATGTATCCGTGACGCATAACCTCCTTCTTAAATCTGCCAAACATAGCAACGGCCTTTTTCGCGATAGCGCTATCATGACTGATAAGACGGGCCTGTACGAGGCACGCAAGTATCCAGGGTGAACCGGAAATAATACAGTTGCTCTCATCCACACAGGGCCCTCCCTGCTGGCAAATCCAGCCTCCATCAAAATTCTGACCATTCAACATTACCCCCAGGGCTTTCCTGACCTGAGGTCGGTTTTCTAATCCGAGATCCATCAATGCCTTTGTGACATACCCGGTCATGCAAGCCGCCCATCCTTTTCGAGGCTCAGGAGTGTTTACCCTCGGGCCTGTTGGGTGCATGTATCCTCCATCCGGTAGTTGGTAATCCAGGAGTTGCTCCGCGGTACGTCGAACGGTGTCGTCCTCAATGTCGTATCCCATTTCGACCAGCCGGTGGAAGTGGTATCTATGAATATGCATCCAAGGCATGCAGGGGAACCAACCTTCAGGTCCTTGCTTTGCTCTGATGCTTGCAACAAGTGCCGATGCATCACGCCTTCTACGCCAGTGACAGACATCAGGATCATCCTGCGATCTTCCAAGAAGTCGTACAAGGGTCTGGTATTTCACCCATGCGGGCTGCCTCGAAGATAAGAGAAATCCTATAGGATCATATTTGAGATTCAATAATGCAGTCTGCTTCAATGGACAGATCTTTCTCTGTTTATTATCTCGCTAACGCCTTGTTAGGCCACTTTCCACATTGCCGCCTCGCTGCCGCCGCTGTATTGTGCATAAGCCGGAATGTTGAAAAGACAGATTGTGATTAATAAAGGGATTGTCCGCAGAACTCGTGAATTTCTCACCGTCGTCGTTCTTATATCCTCCATCCCCCATTTTATATATAACAGGGCAATAAACGGCCTTTCCCAATATCGCTGACATGTAGTGTACCACACGCCCAGACTCGGCGTCAAGTAAAGATTAGGTCAATTGCGAGTTGTAAGATGTCTCTTTGGTTTCTGATAATAAATATGGTATAATATACTAAGATGAATGGTCGTTAGTGAATATTGGAACGAAGTGTAAATCCCGACACCTCGGGAGTCAATAGCATATCGTAAACTTGTGCCTGCGAAGCTTGTCCTCGACTCTGATCGGGGAGCGGGTATAGCAAATCATGAGGCCCTCCCAATGGCCAGTAGTTGTAAGATAGGCACAGAGCGGCAAAGGCACACAGGCACAAAGTTATTACAATCTACTCTGAACTTCTGTCCTTTCGTGCCTTTGCACCTTATTTACTTTTGTTCCTCTGTTCCTCTGTGGCTATGATTCAATTATGCAAAACAAACCCAATTTCGCATAGGCCCAAATTAATGCAAACTCACTTGTAATAAAGGATTATGAAAATATATCCCGCCGGGGACTCAGAAAAAACAAACCCAATTCAAACCCAATTTCAAAATACTACCCCAAAGGAACGGGAAGAAAAAAAGGTCTCTGGGAAACTGCTGAAAAAGCAATTTCATTTTTTTTATGTCGCAAAACGAGCTAAACCTTCACTATATAGCGAGAACACTCCCGTAAGGGACGCCTAACGGCGGGATACTTAATAATTTTTGAGGTTCTGATATGTCTGAGACTGATACATACTACATTGAGCGTTGCCTGGATGGCCATCCGGATGATTTTCGCTATATAGTGCGGCGTTATCAGGCGGTTCTGCTGGCCCACCTGGCCGGTAAATTGGGCAACAAGAATAAGGCCGAAGAAGCCGCCCAGGAATCCCTCGTGCGGGCCTACTTCAATATGAGCAAGCTAAGAAGGCCGGGTTCATTCTTTTCCTGGCTGCTTGGTATCGCCGACCGTGTGGCAAAAGAGCACCAGAGAAAAGACCTGCTCCACCGTCAGCGGGAAGTTATCCGTTCGTTCTCACAGGAAGCTGCCAGCCCGGAATTGTCTCAGGATTACGGGCTTGAGGCGGCAATCGCCGAACTGCCTGAAAGCTACCGGAGAGTTGTTCTGCTGCGATATTACGGCGGCAACTCATGCTCTGAGGTAGCTGAGCAGCTTGATATGCCGTTGGGTACGGTTACAAAAACATTATCACGGGCCTATGCCATGCTGCGTAAGACGTTACAGCAGCAAAGGGAAACGGAAATTTATGAGGTGCAAAAATGAACTGTGCAGAATGTAAAGAAATCCTGGTTGCCTATCTTGAAGGACTGTTAGCCGAACCCCAAAAACAAGCAGTCACAGAACATCTGAAGGACTGCCACACTTGTCAGGCGGAAGTAAAGCAGCTAACCAACCTTAGAGAGCGCTTAGTCAGCAACGGCAGGACAGTGGCCCAGAGTGACCTTGAAGACGAGGTCTTAAACCGGATTATTAGAGAACAAAACGTAAGGCTCAAAACAGCTAACAAGGCTGGTGCAGCCCTAAAACTAAGGAGAATTATTATGAAAAGTTCAATCACAAGAATGGCCGCTGCGGCGGTAATCATTGTTGCAGTCCTGATAGTTTTGAATCCATGGGGAAGTGCTGTAACTTTTGCTGATGTTGTCAAGCCTATCCTTACTGCACGGACTTTGATTCTCGACATTATTGTGGGCGACAAAGACACAAGCCCAGTCATGCATGAAACAATTGTGGGTTCACGAGTCAGAAGAGTCATATCCACCCAGGAACATGTCATCAACATTTTTGACCCGGATGGTGGAAAGATGCTCACGCTCCATACCGGGGGAAAAATAGCGGTATATACGGATATACAAGGCCCGCTTCAGGAACAAACGAGAGACTACGTGGCTTTTCTTCGGAAAATTATTTCCGACTTACAGAACAATCCTGATTTTGAAGCTGAGAAACTTGGCGAAAAAGAAATCGACGGACAAAAGGTTATTGGGTTTTTGGCCGGGGAATTTACGATCTGGGCCGATGCCGAAACGGCCCTGCCTGTACGTATCGAGGGTCAATTAGCACAGTTATCTATTGTCTTCAAGAACTTCCAGTTTGATGTGCCTGTAGAAGAGTTAGAGTCACTGGTCAGTATGGATGTGCCGGATGGATATACGGAGCAAGAGAATAAACTCGACATGGGGACATCCACGGAGCAGGACCTCGTTGAATGCTTACGCATCTGGTCCGAACTTATGCTGGAGGGCAATTTCCCTGAGGCAATTGGCATGGAAGAGTTAATGAAACAGCTTCCTCAGATCGAAGCAAAGCTTGCTGAATCGGTAGCTTCAGCCGAAGAGGGGACGCAAAAAGGAATGACGCTGGCCCAGGGAATGTTATTCATAATGGGCCTTAAAGACCAGCACTATGCGGGCAATGGCGTAAAACTGGGCGATGCCGACAAGGCGATCTTCTGGTATCAGCCCGAAGGTTCCGAAACCTATCGTGTTATCTATGGCGATTTGAGCGTAAAGGATGTGGCACCGGAAAATCTGCCGAAGTAAATTTATCAACCAACTTCGATATCTACT
Source organism: uncultured Pirellulales bacterium (assembly GCA_964438965.1). Taxonomy (GTDB): domain Bacteria; phylum Planctomycetota; class Phycisphaerae; order Sedimentisphaerales; family Anaerobacaceae; genus NIOZ-UU13. Next base: position 2,491 of record CAYTND010000033.1, on the reverse strand, counting down.
ACAAAGGCCGGCCCCTGTCAGTGACAAGCAGGGGTCGGCCTTTGTATGCGTTTGCTCTGCAAATAAACCAAGCACGGTTCGAATCAACGCTTTCTCAAAACTAAAAATACGACCGCAGGTACTCGATGCTCGCCCGGGCAATAGTCTCCGGGTCAGGGTCGTACTTAAAGACCTCTACCGAAAGCCACTTGTCCCACCCGACGTCTTTTATCGCCTCTGCAATGGGACCATAATCCACGTCTCCCATCCCAGGCCCGTAAAGGTTGGAATCGTTGACGTGGAAATGCCCGATGTCCTCGCCCCGGACCGAGCGGATAATATCAGGCACCGGCGTTGGCTCCGAACACATCGCCTTGACGTCGAGATGAATCTTCAGGTTCGGATGATTGATTTGGCGAACCATCTGCATCCCTTCGGTAACCGTGTTAATAAAATCGGTCTCCACGGGTGACAACGGCTCAAGGCAGATGGTAAAGCCGGACTGACTTGCCTTATCCAGAACAGAGCTGAGCAATTCTACAGCCCTTTTCCAGGCACCTTCTTTGGTCTGCCCTTCAACGATACTTCGCTGCTTAGGCGAGCCGAGCACTAACACTTTGCCGCCCAGGTCGCTGCACAAATCAAGAAGGCAGGACAGGTAATCCCTTGTCCTGCCCCGGATTTTATCATCAGTAGTCGTCATATGCAGGCCGGTGGGCCCGGCGAAGAGCCAGTGTAAGCCCACGGTCTCCAGACCGTTATCAGCAATAACCTGCCGAACTTCCTTCCGCTGCTCAGCGCTGATATCCTCTGCCGAAGCCGCTAAGGTAAAGGGCGCTATCTCAATCCCATCGTACCCTAACCGCTTTGCTATCGAGCAGACCTCGGCCATCGGCCGGTCTTCGAACATCTCATTACAAAGCGCAAACTTCATCAGACCTTGTCCGGCACAACAAACGGTTCGCGGTAGTTTCGCTTCACATACATATTCGCCCAGTCACTGTATTCGCCGACGAATTTTTCCCTTCTCGGATCCATCGTCAGCATCGGCCCCATAGTGATCGGTTCCTTGCTCAGGTCCACCTCGTTGACCTTGAGATGCGCCAGCATCCTCTCGAACGAGTCCATCAGGTCATCGTTGCCGATGGCGTTCTTGATATCGTTCACCGGCATCTTCTTGCCGATACGATGCGAGATGTTGCCCATGTGGCACAGTGCGCTGGAGAAATGCCCCTTTTCGATATCGGCGTTAAGATCGCTGACCTTATGGCTGCGAACGGCGTCGATAAAGTTCTGATGGTGGCTGCCGCCGCCTTCACCCTTGAACTGTTTGAGCTTCTTGCCGTTGTTGTCGTAGGTCCAGCCGCCGCCCCCGCCGCCCATGAAGTAGCCGTCTTCGCACTGAACTACAACCCCGATACGCGTCCCCCGATAATTATCCATCGAGGTCTCGCCCTTCTTACGCGGCAGACCGCGGACCTCGAAAATCAATGGAGCCGGCTTGTAATCAAAGAAAATAATCTGCGTATTGGCTGTCTCGCCGGCATCGTTCACCCTGAATCTACCACCAATGCTCATTACGCGCGGTGCCAGGTGCGGGGGGTCTCCCAACGCCCAGCGGGCTAGGTCCATCTCGTGAATGCCCTGATTTCCGAGGTCACCATTGCCGGTGTTCCAGACCCAGTGCCATTTGTAGTGCAATTGCTTTCGTCGAAGAGGTTCCATCTCGGCTGGCCCGCACCACAGATTATAATCGACCGTCTGGGGAACCGGATTCGGTCCATTGGTCCCATTAACAATCCCGTTGGTGCCTTCGAAGCGGGCCTTGTAGCAGAAACCGCGTGACCATTTGATAGCGCCGAGTTTTCCGTCCTGCATATACTTGAAGGCCTCCGTCAAACCCAGGTCCGAGCGCTTCTGCGTACCGGTTTGAACGATTCGGTTGTACTTGCGGGCGGCCTCGACCATCTTGCGGCCTTCCCATATCTCGTGCGAGACCGGCTTCTCGATATAGACGTCCTTGCCCGCCTGGCAGGCCCATATTGTTACAAGTGAATGCCAGTGGTTGGGCGTCGCAGAGGTAATAGCGTCAATGCTCTTGTCTTCCAGCAGCTTGCGAACGTCAATGTACGTCTTGACCTTTTGTCCGTATTTCTTCTCGAAAGTGTTTGCCTTTTCTTTCACCTTGGCCTCATCTGCATCGCAAAGCGCCACCACGCGCACGCCCGGCTTTTCATTGAAAAACCTGATGTGACCGCCGCCCTGGCTTCCGGTGCCGACCACGGCAAACCGCAGGTCGTTATTCGCACCGCGGACGCGTGAATTAGGACTCAACAACGCCATCGCCGCACCGGCTGCCATCGTACTCTTCATAAAATCTCTACGACTTAACTTGCTCATAATGTTTCTCCTATATTGCTTACAAAGGTTTATCTCCCACGAATTTATTTGTGTGTTACTTTCTCGTTTAGCCCCCAGGCCGGTCCGGGGGGGGGCGTCCGGTGCTCCGTCA
>CAYTND010000032.1:0-11807 GCA_964438965.1 uncultured Pirellulales bacterium | reverse complement strand
GGGTCCAGGAACAGCAGGTCAACGAAGTTGGCCGGCAGAAAACCAAGCGCTTCAAAAGTATCCTGGTTTACTATTTTGTTCTCAATAGTATTTATGTCTGAAAGCTCGGAAATGTGAATCAAGTCTCCGCTGTAAAGCTGTGTTTCCGCTTGGCTGAGTGTTATTGTTCGATTTCTATGTGCCCGGACCTTATTCACAGTGATTCAACCACTTTTAGATAGCATATCTAACCTCAATTTTACGCAATAGGCCACCTTAATAGATATTTATGCAAACATCAAACGGCCTTTAGGCTTTGGAATTGGACGGCCTTCCTCTTGAGCGGCTTCAATCCATTCTTGAATAATTACTTCAACATTCGAGAGTGCTTCCCGATAAGTTGCTCCATCCGCGGCGCAGCCAGGTAATTCTGGAACTTCAGCAATAAAGGATTGGTCTTCTTTACTCCAATATATTATAATTTCGTATTTACTCACTTAACTACTCTCCCAATTTATATTTTAAGATTAATTTACGGACTTGTTTAACCTGGTAAGGCTTTGCGAGATTGCTTTTGGGTTGAATATTTAAAATTTCTTCAACATTCGTTTTCGTGAATATATGGTGACTACCTTTAATCCTTTCTTTGAACCCTAAAGATTTTAGCATCCGACATAATTTCGAAAAGGGAATATTTGAATCCGAAGCACCCTTCAAAACCTTAGTTAAAAACTTATCATATTCGCTCATACAATGAATTATATCTAATTTTGACAAACACGTAAAATAACAAAAACCGGAATATTAGCAGTCCAATCCAACCCACAATTTCAGCTATGCGGATTCTTTTTTTGCTTTTCGTTTTGCTGTGAACAGTTCGGCTTTGCCTTCGACTATATTGCCGCTAATTACATATTTTGCGGGCTTTGACTCTTCGGGCAGTTGATACATCAAATCAACCATCAGCTCTTCGGCAATTGCCCGCAATGCCCTGGCGCCGGTGTCACGCTTGAGGGCTTTCTGTGCCAATGCGTGCAGGGCGTCGTCTGTAAACTCAAGCTCGGCATTTTCCATCTCGAAAAATTTTTGATATTGCTTGCACAACGCATTTTTCGGCTTGGTCAGTATGTCCATAAGCGCATCTTCATCGAGAGCTTCGAGAGTGGTAATTACGGGAAGGCGGCCAACCATTTCGGGGATCATTCCATACTCGATTATGTCTTCCGGTACGACCTGTCGCAATATATCGCTGTACTCGGTTTTTTCGTCGGTTTTCCCGGCCAGTTCGGAATCGAATCCTATCATTTTTTTGCCGAGCCGCTTTTTGATAATATTTTCCAGCCCGATGAAAGTTCCGCCGCATATAAAGAGTATCTGCGTGGTGTCGATTTGTATGTATGATTGCTCCGGATGTTTTCTTCCACCCTGTGGCGGGATGTTGGCGGTGGTTCCTTCGAGCATCTTTAACAGTGCCTGCTGAACGCCTTCTCCGGAGACGTCACGGGTGATTGAGATGTTCTGAGACGTTTTGCCGACTTTGTCTATTTCATCGATATAGACGACGCCTCGCTGCGCTGCTTCTATGTCGTAGTCGGCGGACTGGACCAATCGCAGCAGGAAGTTTTCCACATCTTCGCCGACGTACCCGGCCTCGGTAACGGTGGTCGCATCACATATTGCGAACGGCACTTCCAGTTTATGGGCAAGTGTGCGGGCAAGGAGTGTTTTGCCGGAACCGGTCGGGCCGATTAAAAGAACATTGGATTTGTCTATCTCAACGTCGCTGTCGTTGCTGTCGCTGTGCAGCAGCCGTTTGTAGTGGTTATGGACGGCAACTGCGAGATATTTTTTGGCGTGTTCCTGGCCAATTACATACTGGTCCAGATATTCTTTTATTTCTCTGGGTTTGGGCATTTCTTCGAGACTAACGCTGCCCACGCCGGTTCGTTTGCGGTTTTGCCGGATGATATTGTGGCACAGCTCGACACATTCCGGGCAAATATAGACTTTGTTGGGGCCCTCTATGAGCGTGTCAGCCTGACTTGACGATCGGCCGCAGAAACTGCAAATCGCCTTTGGTTTTTTGGTATTTGATTGCCTGGCCATTATTATCTTCCCAATTTAAAGTTAAATTGTATCCCTTACCTGTTTTTGTATATTGTAGCCGATAGTTGGTATTTGTACAAGTCATTTACCGCTTTTGCAGGGTTATTCGGATAGGCTCTTATTAAGCCGTATTTTTTTCAGTCAACCAGCTCACGTTCAATGTCTTCCAGCGATTTGCCCTTGGTTTCAGGAAGTTTAAAAAAGATAACAACGAACCCAATCACACAGATGACGCCGTACAGCCAGAAGGCCCCGTGAGCACCGAGCCCTCCTTTCAGATAAGGAAACGTCAACGTCAGGGCCGTGCAGCCAAGCCACAAACTAAACACAACAACGGACATAGCCGCGCCACGTATTCGATTCGGGAATATCTCCGAGATGACCACCCAGGTAATCGGCGCCAGTGACATCGCATAACAACCGATAGCTGAAACCACCAGAACTAACATATATATTCCGGTGCTTTGTAAGTAGTAACCCGCACCCAGGAATGCATAGATTCCTGCCAGTCCACCTGCGCCAATCAGCATGAGGATACGCCGGCCAAATTTATCTACTGTATAAATCGCCACGAACGTAAATATCAGGTTCACCACGCCTGTTATTACGATGTTGAAAAGAATATCGCTGACGCCATAACCGGCGGCTGCGAAGACCTCCTGAGCATAATTAAAAATCACGTTGATACCACACCACTGCTGGAGAACGGCTAAGAAGATACCCAACATAACAATTCTGCGCAGCTTCGGCTCAGCTAAGTCACGGAAGTTGACTTTGGCAATCTCTTCGGTGGCAAGAGTGTTTTTAATGTCCTTGATTCTAAAATCGGCGTATTGACTGCCGCCCACTCGGCTGAGAATCTTCGCAGCAAGTTTGTCCCTGCCGTACTTGACCAGCCAACGCGGGCTTTCCGGCACAAAGAACATCAGCCAAAAGAACAGAAATGCCGGGACTATTTCGGCCCCGAACATCCATCGCCAGCCGTATTGTCCGTTCCATGAGTTCAGGATGTATTCCGTGCCCGCTCCTTCCGGTACCTCCTTAGCTATTAACATGTTGATAATCTGGGCGGCGAGAATACCTATTACAATAGTGAGCTGGTTTATAGAAACAAATTTTCCCCGCATACGGGCAGGAGAGATTTCAGCGATATACATTGGGGAAAGGTTCGAGGCCAATCCGATTCCTATTCCCCCGATGATACGAAACACATTAAAGAAAAGAAAATTCCCGGCAAAAGCTGTGCCGACAGCGGATACGGTAAAAAGAAGACCTGACAAAATAAGAAGACGCTTGCGGCCGGATTTGTCGCTGATTATTCCTGACAAAACAGCACCTATAAGACATCCTATCAGAGCGCTGCTTTGCGCCCAGCCCCGCAGGAAAGGTGTTTCGTCGGTGATTCCAAAGTAAGGCTCATAAAACGGCTTGGCTCCGCCAATTACAACCCAGTCATACCCAAATAACAATCCCCCCATCGCTGCGACAAGGCAAACCTGCCATATAAAGGTCATATTGTAGCTGACCTGGCCGTTCAAAGTCTCTTGCGTTTTTTCTCCTGGATTCATAGTGTTTTAATAGTTAATAGAATACTAATCCTACGCTTATTGCTTGAGAAGATTTCTGATAAGTTCAATGTCCGGGGCTTCCTCTGGATTAAAGTTGTCGCTTTCCATGTACCTTAGCAGACTATACAACATCTGCCGTGCCACAGGCCTGGTATTAAGATTACTCCTGAGGTCAATGCTGCAAACAAGGAGCTTGCCCCGGCCGAGCTTCGCTTCAAAGAGCAGGCCGAGTTTTCGGTTGGTGTTCCAGTCGTCGATGACCTGTACAATGGGCCGAAGTCTCGGCGCGAACTTATCGAGGACCATGAATCTGGATTTGGTTACGAGGTCCCACCACTGCCAGTTGCTGTGGAATTCTGTTGGGAATTCTGCCAGGGCAGGATGTTTCGGATTGCATAGAATACCCAGAGTATGTGGCGGCTGATTTCTTGTCCAGGCCGTGTTCCAGAAAATTGTAGTAAAACCTGCGGGGATGTTACTATCAATCGAATTTAACGGCGGCATCAGCAGCACTTTCTTGCCGGCCTTGAGGGCAGCCGATACCTGCTCGTCCAGGCGCTCGGCAATCAGCAAATTATCAGGAACCTCAGCATACAGATTGTCCGGATAGACCCAAATATCCCAGTGGTTTGTAAATGGCGTGTCTTTTAGTGAGACCGTTACTATGAGCTTTGCCGGTGAGGCGACGTTTGCGAGCGGTACTTCGATATTTCCCAGTCGGATACCATTACCTAACGGGACGGTAAGGGACGGTATTTCTCCTGATGCGATTTTTCGTTCGTTAGTATCTTTAATGGACCAGGCAGCAACGGCGTCCCGGAGCGGAGCGGGGCCGAAGTTGGCGATTTCAATATCAGCACGGAATGTTTCAGCCGTTGTCCAGGTGCGTTTTTTCATCCGCAGAAGCGGTACGGTTTCACTGCAGTAGCGACGATGCTCTTGCGGTTCGATGTATCCTTTAGAGTCCCAGAAGGCATCGAGGATACCGACGAGAGCCGTTCCCTGCCCGGGGAAGTCGTGAATATCGAGCAGTTGAAAGCCGCCGAAGCCGGGGGTCCGCAGGGCGGATTCTATCTCCTGTTTGTACAGCATGGCCTGCAATTTGCCGGAGGCCATCAGGAAATCCTCGGCCTGGTCGAGCATGTGGTGCTCGGCGAGTGAATCACGGACAATCTCAAAATTGAGGGCACGGAGGACGCCGGTGTACTTTTTGATTTCCTTGAGATTGGGATATACGCACCACTGTCCGATTTCGTGGCTGACGATAGGGACATCATATTTTTCGACGAATGAACGGTAGTCTGTGAGTGTTTCCGGCTGTTCGGCGTTGAAGCGGCTTTTGAGGCCCGCCCCCCAAAGATGGCCCCGAGGATTGTAATCGCTGTGATACTGGTTTTCAGGAATGATGGGCCAGCCGGCCGCACTGGTATAAAGCCGGCGGGGATCTTTGGCTTTCCAATAGTTCAACAGATTTCCCAGAAATCTATTCCGATTTTTACCGCCAGGCTCATTTCCGTAAGCGAGCATGCAAAAAGATGGATGATTGCCGTAGGCCTTCAGGATACGGTCGCCTTCGTCATAAATAAATTTATCGATGGCTTTACCGTCACCGATTGTTGTCCATGCTGGACATTCGACATGAAAGATAAATCCCATCCGGTCGGCGGCCTCGAACGCCGCTTCCGGTGGGCACCATGAATGGAAACGCATGTGATTCAGTCCGTGTGCCTTTGCGGTCCGGAAAATTCGCAGCCATCCGTCAACACTCATATCCGGATAGCCGGTGAGCGGGAAGATGCAGCACTCAAGTGTGCCTCGCAGAAAGGTAAGACGGTCATTGATAGTGAACTGCGTACCCCTTGTGCTGAACCGGCGCATTCCGAACGTAACAATCTGCTGGTCGGAGAAAACAGCTTTTCCGGCAGTGGCTGTGAGCGATACGGCCATCTTGTACATTGCGGGAGAGAATTCGTCCCACAGCAGCATATTCTCGCCCAGATGATAGTCCACCTCGACGGTTGTCTGGTGCCCTGCGGTGGTGAGCTCAACGCTCTTGGCTGCAACCTTATGCTTTCGTTTGGAATTGTAGCTGCCGGCGCTAAGGTTGAGTGTTCCGTCGGCGTCCCGGCCTGTTGAATTGCTGATAGTGATGTGGAGTTTTGCTAATTTGTTTTCCACATCCGGATAGACCTGGACGTCGCTGAGCCATATCTTATCGGTGGCCTGCAGCTCTATACGGCCGATTATGCCGTTCCAGTTTGTCTGGGTGTGGTCACTGATTGAGTGGGCATTTGTTCCGACGTTATATTTAATCGAGTTATCAACACGAATGGTCAATAGATGTCCGCCCGGCGTCGTCACATCGCTAAGGTCGTACACGTGTGGCGTGCAGAGACTGTCCCGGGCGCCGACGGCAATATCATCCACCCAGACTTTTGTTTCCCAGTGACAGCGTTCCAGGAACAAAATAATTCGCCTGCCCGTCCAGTCCTCAGGAATGTCGAGCCTTTTCTGATACCAGGCAGGGCCTACGTAATGTTTCACGGGGGTAAGCCAGAAGGGAATCTTCACGGAGCCGGGCTGTCTGTACTTTTCATACTTGGCGTCCGTAAACCACGAGCGGTCAACAATCTGCCCCGTCCATTTCGTATCGACGGAAATATCGTCGCCATAGCCGTTCTCAGGGACCGAGCCGGGCAGCTTGATACGGTCGTTTAGTATGCTCTTGTGCCACTTCTCTTGTTCGCCGATGTTCTGCGGGTCCAGCCGAAAGAGCCATGGGCCTGCTAAAGACATAATCTTTCGCTGCCGGCCCCGGCCTTCTGTCAGCTTTGCTTGTGAATCCACTATTTTTTGGCAGCCGGCACATGTTACAATTGCAGCAGCCATTATCATCAGAACTCTGACAGCCTTATCCGTCATTTTCACTCCTTGTCACAAGGGGCTTTTAGAATTGACTTTATAACAAACAATACGAGGCGTCATTGTAATGACAACAGGGTTGTTCAGGCCATCTTTATTTTGTTTTTTTGTGTGTCAGTTGATTTATTTTAAGGGAAAACGTGTAGATGACCTCGTTATCAATGTTAAGTATTTTGTAAGTTACTTGAGGGTCAGGTATGGTAGTGTCAAACTGAAGCAGTCCAAATGAACATTTTTTATTATAACCGAATAAAGCGCCGGGCATTACTTTGTGGGTGTGGATGTTAGTGAGTTTCGAGCTTTCGAACTCGTAGAGCGGGTATCCGTTTGGCCGTTCAATCTTCCAGATGTCGGAGCGGTGGCGGTCGGCTGAGATAAGAATCACGCCGTCAATCTCGTTGGCTTCGAGAAAGGAAAAGATTTCTTCGCGTTCGGCTTTGTAGCCCTGCCAGGGGTCTCGGCTGCCGGGCTTGGCGCCAAAAGCCCAGGGCACGGGCGAGGCGAGAACTTTGAAGGTGGCCTTAGAGGATTTTAATTTTTTGAAAAGCCATTTTTTCTGGGCGTCGCCGAGCATTGAGGGATTTTTAGTTCGTGGGTCGCTGCGATAATAACGGCTGTCTAACATAAAGAAATCAACGTCGCCGATGGAGAAATCGAACCAGCAGCCGGGCTGATTTTCCCCTCCGGCATAGTAAGGATTGTTCCAGTTGTTGGTGAATGTGCGCCAGACTGGAATTTTCCACTTGGGTGTGTAGATTTTCGGTCCGCCTCCGGCATCGTTGGTGGTGAAATCGTGGTCGTCCCAGATGGCATAGATGGCTGTGGAGGCGACGAAATCGCGGAATTCAGGGCGGGACTGGCGCCGGTAATAGCAATATTGCTGGACGGCTTGTCTCGTCGGATTGTCGATATATACGTTGTCGCCGAGAAAAAGAAACGCAGGCAGATTGTGGGTGGCAATCGTGTCCCACATTCTTTCGTACTGTGGGGTGAACCCGGCTCCACCGCCGAAGCCAACCCGAAATCTGCTTTTAGTGCCGGAAGTGGGAAACGTTCGGAACGACCATAGTCTTGGTTGTGTGCTGCCGTCCACCAGCAGTTTGTAGTAGTACCGGGTGTCGGGCTTCAAGCCCCGGACGGCAACGACGGCTGTGAAGTCTTTGGCTTTGCTTGTCTTGACAATGTCGGACTTGATGATTGAGCCTGTTTTTCCCGAGGCGCCGATGATTACCTGTACAGGTACTTCATTAACTGTGCGCACCCAGAACTTTGCACCGGTATCGGTAACGCAGCCGAGCACAGGGCCGTGCAGGAGTTCGGCGCTATGTTTTTTCGCAAGTGCCTTGAACTCAGCGCTGTCGGTTAGAGGTTTCAGCAAGTCTCTTGGGCCGGCGAGGAAACGGCTGAATGGAAGCCCTTCATCGAGGGCCTGTTCAACGTACACAATGGCCTTGGCAGTGTTTTGCTTTTGAGCATAAGCAACCGCCAGGCCATACATAGATTCGAGGTCCTTTGGGTGCTTGCCAAGATAGTCCTCGAAGTGTTCTATGGCGGCATCGTACTTGCCGTCCACGATTTGTGAAATTGCGTCTCTGTTTAGCTTCTTGTATTGCTTTGCGGCACAGGTGGCAGGGACAACACAGAATAACGTCAGACAGATAAGTAACAGCCGGGATTTTTTATGCCGATTCGTTTTATTATTTCGAGTCATAATCATCCGTGCTTTTTTACTCAAACCTTGCAACATGCTTTGATAAATTCGGCGCCGCGGTGCAGGGCCTTGGTATTTACCGGCAATGTTTTATGGTATCGCCTGGCAAGCACATCGGGCAGGGCTTGCGCGGCCTCCTCGGCTGTGAGCTGTCCTCGCTTTTGCAAATACGCGCCTAAGGCTACCATATTGGCGCTTTTAGGACTGCCTAATTCGATGGCCAATTCATCAGCAGGTACGGTAATTATCTCGATTGAGTCGTCCAACTGCGGCTCAGTGTCAATCAGGGAGCTATTCATTATTAACAGGCCGTTGTTTTTGAGACGTGGGCCGAATTTATTCAGCGAGGCCTTGTTCATCACAATCAGTGAATCGGGTTTGGCGACGACGGGACAGGCGATTTTTTTCTCTGCGATAACGACCATACAATTAGCGGTGCCGCCTCGAACCTCGGCGCCGTAGGAGGGCATATAGGTTACCTCTTTACCGGCCTCCATTGCAGTCTGGGCCAGCAGTCTGCCGGTCAACATAATTCCCTGTCCGCCGAAGCCGGCAATGATAATCTCTTCGTAAAAACCGTTTGCCGTCATTCTGAATCCTTCAATCGTCCCAGCGGGAAAACTTTTGTCATTTCTTTTTCGATCCATTGCATCGATTCAGCCGGGGTCATTCGCCAATAAACAGGGCAGGTGCTGAGCAGCTCAACGAGCGAGAGGCCTTTTGCGTTGTTTGTCTGCAATTCAAAAGCATGCTTGATGGCTTTTTTGGCTTTGCGGACCTGAGATGCGCTGCTGAGGGCGCAGCGCTCGACGTAGATTGCGCCCGGTAACAACGCTAAAATTTCAGATACTTGCAGCGGATAGCCCTCGCTGGCTGGGTTTCGGCCCTTGGGTGTTGTTGCTGTTACCTGGTCGAGCATCGTTGTCGGAGCCATCTGGCCGCCCGTCATTCCAAAGACAGCGTTGTTAATGAAGATAACGGTTATTTGTTCGGCTCTGTGAGCGGCGTGGATAATCTCGGCGGTTCCAATGGCTGCAAGGTCGCCGTCGCCTTGATATGAGAATATTATTTTATCGGGATTTGTCCTTTTCATGCCCGTTGCCACGGCTGGTGCTCTGCCGTGCGCGACCTCTATCATATCGACGTCAAAATAATCATACGCTAACACCGCGCATCCTACGGGCGCTATGCCGATGGTGCGGTCGTGTATGCCGAGCTCGTCGATAGTCTCGGCAATCAATCGATGAGCAATACCGTGCCCGCATCCGGGACAATAATGAGTCGGACAATTTTTGAGGGTAGGTGTTTTCTTAAATACCGTTTTCATATTCCATATTTAGCCCCCGGTTTTACCGAGGGTTTCTTTCATCGCGCATTTTTTAACGTTAATTGTTTAATTTTACCGAGCAGCTCATCGACGGTAGGTACGCCGCCGCCGGGTCGGCCGTGAAGTAAGACCGGAGCTTTTCCGGCTACAGCCAGTTTTACGTCCTCGACCATCTGGCCGGTGCTCATTTCAACGGTCAGGAAGATACGAAATTCGTCGGCGGCCCTGCTGATTTGCTCTGTCGGAAACGGCCACAAGGTGATAGGGCGTATCCAGCCGACTTTGATTCCTTCTTCTCTTGCCTTGGTTACCGCGCCGCGGACGATTCTTGCTGCGACGCCGTAGGCAACCACTATGACTTCGGCATCGTCAACTTCGTATTGTTCGCAGAGGACTTCATTTTTTTCTATCTGCTCGTATTTGGCCTTGAGCTTGTTGTTGTGTTTTTCCAGCACTCCCTCACCGAGCCATAATGAGCGGACGATGTTTTGCTCTCTGCCTTTGGCCCCGGTCAAGGCCCAGTCTTTGGCGGGCAGTTCTCGGCTCGGTTTTTTCTCCAATACTATCGGCTCCATCATTTGGCCCAAGATACCGTCGGCCAGGACAACAACGGTCATTCGGTACTGGTCAGCTAAGTCGAATGCCAGCGCCATACAATCGACCAGCTCCTGGACGCTCGATGGTCCGAACACGATGGTTCGGTAATCGCCGTGTCCGCCGCCGCGAGTGGCCTGGAAATAATCGCATTGTGATGGCGAGATGTTACCCAGACCCGGGCCGCCCCGCATTACGTTGACGACCACCGCGGGCAATTCGGCGCCGGCCAGATAGCTTATGCCCTCCCGCATTAAGCTGATGCCGGGACTGGATGAGCTTGTCATGACCCTTTTGCCTGTGGCCGAAGCTCCGAATACCATATTTATTGCGGCCAACTCACTTTCGCTCTGCACAAAGACACGGCCTTCCTCCGGCATTCTTCGGGACATATAGGCGGGGATTTCGTTTTGCGGTGTAATCGGATAGCCGAAATAGGCGTCACAGCCGGCAAGAATAGCCGCCTCGGCAAGGGCCTCATTGCCGCACATTAGGATCCTCTCGCTCACGCTTTTTCCTCAATTAGACTCGGTTTACTCTTTTTACTTGGCTTAGTTACTATTTCTATCTTGTTAGTATCATCACGATACACCTCGATTACTACATCCGGACAGATAATGGCGCAGGCGGCACAGCCGGTGCAATCAGTGTTGGTCGCTTGGGCCGGGAAGTAACCGTTTTTATTGGATTTTTTGGAGATGACGATGCAGCTTTTCGGACATACCACTACACACAAGCCGCAGCCTTTGCATCGTTCGGTATCAATAACTATTTTGCCGGCCATTTTCTCGTATTGCGTATATCGTATCGCGTATCTCGTATTTAGCCCCCGGTTTCACCGGGGGTTCCAACGTACAGGCTGTATTCTAACATCACCGGACGTTCCTGTAAAGTGAAAAGGAAATGAATTTGTCTCTCGTGAATCGTGATTTGTTGTTCTATCGATAAATAATCCGGATATTCGCCCTTGGCATCCGAACACAATTCGAGTATAGTTTTTTCACGGTATTTGTTTCTATGAGGTTATACTGATTGCATTAAATTCGAATGACAAAATTCAAAACGTTTCAGTCATTGGGACATTTGAATTTCGATATTGTTTAGGATTTCGGATTTCGTGCTTAGGATTTTACATAGAAAAGTGCCATTTACTCTATTAGATGACGTAGTAGTATTAATTTTTTTGGAGGTCTGATCTAATGCAGGACGAAATCTTTACAAGAAGGTTAAAGAACTGGAAATCAGAAGGCGAGCTTACCGCTTTTAACCTCGCCTGTGTCGCCGAAGCGCTTGATACGGTTAAGAGATTGTCTGACCAGAACATCGGCGGCGAAACGGTCGAAAAAAGGCTCGGCGAGTACAAAAGCTGGGACCCCGACATCCTCAAAGTCGATAAGGACGTTGAGAACGGCTATTGGAAGCGCCTCGAAGAGTTAGGCACGCCCTTGACGTTTCTCTCTGAAGAGGCCGGCGAAGTTGAGATAAATCCGCCGGGGCGGATAAACCCGGAAGCAAAAGCAGAAAAGTACTTTGTCGTCTGCGACCCTTTTGACGGCAGTTACCTTTTCAAGCATGGAATACCTGCTTTCTGGTATAGCTC
>CAYTND010000031.1:0-11863 GCA_964438965.1 uncultured Pirellulales bacterium | reverse complement strand
GTTGTTGTGGGCGCGGGACTACTGTAACCAGAACAAACGTGAGCTTAGATTAGCGGGACTTGATGAAAACTGCATGAGAATCCTGGAAATCACTCGACTCGAAAAAGAGTTTGACCACTACGCGGAACTTGCCGAGGCGGTAAAGAGTTTTGCATAATGAGTTCATGGTTCATTGTTCGTAGTCTATAAGAGGCGGGGTACGAGCATCGACCCGCCAACGGCGGGTTTTGATCAGAACCCAGCGCTGCTGGGTCGAGAATTGAGAATCGAGTATGAGTCAAATAGCTGTGGAAAATAAGATGCAGCTCGGTCAGCTGCTGCTTGCGCGTGGCGTTGTAACTGCTGAGCAGATTGAAAAGGCTCTGGCTGAACAGAAAGAAAAGGGGCATCGCAAGCTGCTTGGTGAGCTTCTGGTGGAGATGGGCTATTGTATGGAGAATCAGATAGCCTCGGCACTGGCGGAAGCCTATGGTGTGCCGTACGCGCAGGTTGGGCCGAAGATATGCGACACAAAGGCGATAGAGATTTTGCCGAGAGAATTTCTCGAAGAATATATCGTCCTGCCGCTGTTTAAAGTTCATGATGTGCTCACAGTGGCGGTCAGTGAGCCGACAAACGTATTTTTGATAGATGAAATAGAGCGGATAAGCGGCTGTAAAGTTCAGATAGTATGTTCGACAGGCAAGGACATCAAGGCCACTCTGCAGACGTATTTGCCGGCTGCCAATGTCTTTGTCATTGACGACATTATCGATGACGAAGGACTGGAAGACTTTACGCTGATAGAAAATATCACACAGGATATAGGCGAGCTTGAGGAGGTAGCCGGACAATCGCCTGTCGTAAAGCTGGTCAATTATCTGCTTTATAATGCCGTGCGGGAAAATGCCAGTGACATTCACTTAGAGCCGGATGATAAGAAACTACGGGTTCGATACAGAGTCGATGGCAGGTTATACGAGAAGATGTGTCCACCTCATCAGATGCATTCTGCGATTGTTTCGCGTATCAAAATTATGGCTGAACTGGACATCGCTCAGAGGCGTCTGCCGCAGGATGGGGGTATTCATGTTTTAGTAGAAAGCATGCCCATTGATTTGCGGGTATCTGTTATGCCGGGAAACTTAGGCGAAAAAGTGGTCATCAGAATTATCGACCCGCAGAAGGTTCTTTTCAATCTTGAGTCGCTCGGATTTACCTATGAAAATCTCCGGTTGTTCAGAGAGGTGATACAATATCCGAACGGTATAGTTTTGGTAACAGGTCCGACCGGTTCAGGTAAAAATACCACCCTTTATGCGGCACTTGTTGAGTTAAACAGCGATGAGGTTAACATCTGCACGGTGGAAGACCCGGTGGAGTGCAATATTGAGGGTATAAATCAGTTCCAGGTAAACGAAGGTGCAGGTTTTGAATTTTCGACAGCTCTGCGTAGTTTATTAAGGCAGGACCCGGATATAATAATGGTTGGCGAGATTCGTGATGAGCCTACTGCCAATATCGCGGTGCAGGCGGCACTGACGGGTCATCTGGTTCTTTCAACTCTGCACACGAATGATGCCCCCGGTGCGATAACACGTTTGCTGGATTTGGGCGTGGCTCCTTATCTTGTAAGTGCTTCGCTGATTGCGGTCTTGGCCCAGCGGCTTGTGCGAAAGATATGTCCGAATTGCAAAACAGAGTATGAGCCGCCGACGAGTATAAAGAAGGTCGTTGAAGGAGCAGACGGAGAAGCCCCGAAATTTTATCGCGGCGTAGGTTGTAAGAAATGCCGGAACACCGGCTATGCCGGTCGAATTGCCGTTCACGAGCTGTTTGTGCCGAATGATGAAATTATGGAAATGATTAATGAGCGAAAGAGCTTAAAGAAATTAAGAGCAAAGGGACTTGAAAACGGAATGGTTTCTTTGCAATCGGATGGAATCGAAAAGGTAAAGGCAGGCATTATATCTATTGAGGAAGTATTGAGAACAGCGCAGACAGAAATTTGATGTGTTTGGCTGTGCGTAATATTATATCTGCAATGCGGGATAAGAATAAATGACTGTTTCGGCAACAAAAACTACAGAGGAGCTTGATTCTGCAAAGAAAGGCCGGGAGTTACCGCCCGCCGGCAACAAGCAGGGACAAGGAAGAGACGGTTCTGGGGCCTTTAGGGACGTCGAAACCGATTCGAGTTCACAGATGCAAAAAGATTATGGCCCGGCCTGGTCACAAACTACGCTGCCGGTGCGCCAGCAACTCTGTAGAGCAAAGGTCAAGCAGGCGGAGCTTATATTATTCACAACACAGTTATCGGTGATGCTTGATAGTGGAGTGGTGCTTAGCGATGCTCTTGATGCCATTGCAGGGCAGACTGAGCATGGAACGTTTAAGATGATAATTATGGATGTGGCCGAAACGGTCAAAAGCGGAGAGAATTTTTCAAAAGCTTTAACTGGCTATCCGAAGGTTTTCAATACAATGTTTATCAGTATGGTGAAGGCCTCGGAAGCGTCCGGCAGAATGGCGGAAATGCTTAGCGTGCTCAGCGGCTATCTGAACTTCGAATCCGAAACACGCAAACGCATCAAAGGGGCACTTACGTATCCATTTATAATGGCGCTAATGGCCGTGGCGGCAACGGGGACTTTGATGTTTTTTGTTTTACCGAGGTTTATGAGGATTTATGAATCAAAGGGGGCTGCGCTGCCAAAAATTACTCAAGTTTTAGTTGGTTTCAGCAAAATGTTAGGGAATTTTCAAGCCATGACGGTTTTCCTGACAGCAGTGATATTGATGTCGGTGGGATTATATTACTGGGCAGGGACTTTAACTGGCCGCAGGGTGATCGATTTCATCAAAATCCGCACACCTGTATTGGGCACAATGTTTATTGATACGATAGTAACTCGCAGTATGCGTATTATGGCGACAATGGTTAATACGGGTGTAAACCTGCTGGAGTCGATAGCAGTAATTCAAGGCTCATGCGACAATTACTATTTTCGACGGCTTTGGATTGGGGTGGACGAAAAAATTCGGGATGGCTACCAGTTGTCGGAGTCAATTATGATTTCACCCAGCAGTCAATTGATTGCGCCGGGTATTATCCAAATGCTAAAAGCGGGAGAAAAAAGCGGCAAACTTGGGGAAGTCTGCGATAAAATATCGGTCTTTTATGAAAAAAAGCTCGAAGGTTCAATCAGGAACGTTATGGCACTTATAGAGCCGGTAATGATAATAATCCTGGGTAGTATTATTGGAACGATTGCCATTGCGTTGTTATTACCAGTGTTCAGAATATCGAGTGTTATTGCGCATTAAAGATGGGAAAATGTTGTAAAAGGCCCGGCTGTCTGCAATTTCCTGATGAAAACCTTTGATGCTCTCGAAATCCCAAATGTCATGCACTTTCTAAGGGCGCCAAACAAACATCACAGAAGAGGTCCTTGGGCCAAACTCAGAGCTAAATATTTTTGAGGGAAAAATCGTTACTTAAAAAACAGAAATAAGCTATAATATTCAGCAGTTAGTTCATAGTGTAGTATGTAGTTTCGGTTAGGAGCAGATATGTCAGGTCATTCACACTGGGCGGGAATAAAATATAAAAAGGCGGCCGCCGACGCAAAGCGCGGCAAGATATGGAGCAAAATAGCTCGAATGATAATAGTTGCAGCCAAGAGTGGTGGCGGGGACCCGGCTGCTAATCTGCCTTTGCGTTATGCAATCGACAAGGCCAAAGCCGCCAATATGCCGAAAGATACGATTGAAAAGGCAATCAAAAAAGGAACCGGCGACGTGGAGGGCGTCAATTTTGAAGAAGTCCTATACGAGGGCTATGGGCCCAGCGGTGTAGCTATAATGGTCGAGGCACTGACGGATAACCGTAATCGAACTACGCCGGAAATTAAGAGAATGTTCGAAAAACACAACGGCTCGTTAGGGACAAGCGGATGTGTCAACTGGATGTTCAGCAAGAAGGGACTTATTACGGTTAGCATGACCAGTGTCGGCGAAGAGCAGCTCTTGGAAATCGCTCTTAGTGCCGGCGCCGATGATATGCAGACTTTGGGGGACGTTTTTGAGATAACCTGTGACCCGAACGCTTATGAACAGTTGATAAAGGCACTGCAGGAAAAAGAAATAGCTACTGAGGTAGCCGAAATTTCGATGGTACCGCAGAGCACCATTGAGATTAACGATGAGCAGACAGCCAAGAAAATAATTTCGCTGATGGAGGCCTTCGAAGACCACGACGATGTGCAAAACACGTATGCGAACTTTGACATATCTGAAGAAATAATGGCTCGTATGTCATAGTGCGTATTGCGTATATCGTGCTATGGGGTTGATTGGCCTGTGAGGAATTTTAGTCGCTGTTTTGCGAATTGGTATTTTTCTTCGCCGAGTCGGCTGACAACTTTCTTCCTTTCGGGGTACATTTCCCGAAACTGGGCGCGATATTTATCTTCGATGTTGATTGCTTCTTTATATTGTCTGCTTGCGATATCGGTTCTGCCTAACAGCTCAGCGATTTTTGCCAGTTCGATTCGCAGTCGCGCGCAGCCGGGATAACGTTGCTCAACAGTAAACAATGCGTTATCGAAAGCTTTTTTTAGCCAATCAATTTTTTCCTGCTGTGTCGAGACTTCCGCAAGCAATAAATACGCCTCCGTTAATCGTTCATAGTTTTTAAAAGCAGCACTGTTGCACTCGATTGCGGCCCGCAGGCACTTTTCCGCCTGCAGCAGAAGGTCCCGGTTGTTCGGCATTAGCTTGAAATGGTGCAGATACAGTCGGCCATTCAGAGACAATGCGGTCGGACTTAAAAGGTCATCCTCAGCGGCATAATCCAGGAGTTTGTGGGCCTGCTCGAATCGGCCAACGGATATGGCTCGGTTAGCCTGCTGGATTTTAGCGGTGGCTTTGGCTGCCGGAATAAGAGCATAATTAAAATAGACACAGGTTATTACCACCCCTGCCGCCACTATCAGTATCTTTACAAAAGGCGCAGGTTGTAGTCCGAAGGACTCCTTGCGGAGAACGATCTGCGGTCGGGGATTTGTTTGAGAACATATTGCTATAAGACAAGCTATTATCGCCCAAAAAACTGTAAGTACACCAGGCTCAAAAATGGCAAAGTCTATCAAGTTATGAAAAGCAACGCCTAAGACAGCACAGAAAAGAGCAGCAGCGGCAATACTTGAGTGAGACCTTTTTGCCGGCCTCTCACCGGCTGCTGCAAGCAGGAAACCGGCTATAAATACAATCACAGGCATTATATACAATATGATTATCCCGGCTTGTCTTTCCTGCGGCGAAGCAGTCAGCGGCAGGGGAAAAATAATTGGTCTGATAAACAGCAACGCAGCCGATACAATAATCGCAAAGACAATCGCCAATCTTTTGAAAGTTGGCTCAGGCCGGTGAGCTTCCGATGAACAGCTTGCAGACTTGCCAGACATTACCGTCCACAACGGCATGCAAATCATAGCTAAAAAACCAATAAGCCCGATGGGGCCGTATTGAGTAAGGATGCTGAGTAGAAAGTTATGCGGGTCTGCGACGGATTCCAGTGCTGAAGCTGGTTTGTAATGTGGGTAGAAGTGTGCGAAGTTGCCGGGACCAACTCCGGTAAGCAAATGGTCGGCATACATTTTCACTGATGCACGCCAGTACTGCCATCTGACGAGCATTGAATTGCCGCCCGGTAATCGGCCGTCGTGAGCTAATCCATACCAAACAACTGCCCAGGTCCCTGCCAGGGCCAATAGCAAACATATAAACAGTACAGCTTTTTTGTGAGCTTTCAGCCAGTTGCCAAGGCAAAGATAAATAACAAACATTGCTGCGGCAAAGAGCGAGGCGATGATTGCGCCTTTGCTCTTGGTAATTACAAGGCCGAAAATAACAACTGCTACTGCAATGCCGCATGTGATAAGCCAAACAAATTCGAGTTCGGCAGATTTGTGATTTCTATACCTCTCAATAAGCAAGGCAATAGCTGCGAAGGACGCCAGCAATGCAAAAGAGCCGGCGGAATTACTCGTTGTGAAAAAGCCGCTGATATCCTTCGAGTAAAGACGATGTTCAAACTGGAAGTGCTCCAAACTGTTCGGGGCGATTCGATGCTGCGCGAGAGTCACATCAGGGTCCTGCTCATAAAATTCAATCAAATGCTCGTTCTCAGAATACTGCTCCCAACACCGATAGGCCGAGACCACACCCAGAGCGACAATGAGAGCTAAGACGAGTTTTACTTTTGACTGTGAGTCTAATATCTGGACCAGCAGCAGGGCCATCAGCACCGGCGCGACAAGCCCGGCGAAATCAGTAATCGCCCCTCGCTTATCCGGCGCTGCAAGACCCGAGATGACAGCGGCTGCACAGAAAAGCCCCAAACCGATTTCGATACCGCTCAAGCGATATGAAAAATTCCTGCCGCAAAGACTCAATACAAGCCAGAGAATGAAGGAAAATATCAATGCAGCCGATACAAACATACTGAACGAAGATATTAACACAGCCCTCCATATTGGTAAGCCGTACATGCTGTCGGTTAAACTGGATGACAGAGTGGTCGCCTGCACAGTTGGGCTTTCGGTAAACGTTGTGCGAAGGGCAATTACACAAAGGCAGAAGGCAAGGAGTATGTATTCCAGGCACACCAAGGCTTTGCTTTTGGATAAATTCGAATTAGTCGGCGGCTTTATCATTATGTGCGGTGGTTTCAAAAATAGCGACAATAGATAATACCATAACTGTTTGAATAAAGATTAGGATTGCGCCGGCCAGATTGACCTGGTAGAGAAAAATTGCACCAAGGCCGGTGCAGAGCGTAGCTAAGTATAATGTTAAAACTGTTTGGGTATCGGTTAAGCCGTGCTTTTTTAGTCGATGGGAGAAATGCTGTGTGTCCCCGATAAAGGGGCTTTTGCCTTGTCTGATACGCAGCAGGGTTACACTGATAAAATCGTAGAGCGGGACAGCCATAACGAGCAGTGGCATAAAAACAGGATACCATTGACCGCTTTGCGCTTCGTGATAGTAAGTGGTGCGCAGACTCAGCATCGCAACAAAAAATCCCACAACGAGCGAGCCGGCGTCTCCCATAAAAATTTTGGCAGGCGGGAAATTAAATACCAAAAAGCCTGACAGCGCCCCTATAAAAACAAGTGCCAGTCCGCCTATGAAGACCTGCCCGCTTAAAGCGGCTGCGGTGAATAAAATGCCGCTTATTATGACGGCGATGCCGGCGGAAGCGCCGTCCATATTGTCAAGGAAGTTAAACGCGTTAATAATCAGAACTATCCATACAGCCGAAAGCAGAGAGGTAATTATTTTGCTTTCGATAAAAAGCTCAACTCGAACATCTGCAAAGAAGGCGGCAATTATTGCAACTGCAAACTGAACGGCGAGTTTGAAGAATGGGTTGAGATACTTTTTATCATCCCAAAGGCCGAGTGCAAACAAGACAAGGACAACAAGCAATATAATCACAAGCTGGCCGATTTTGCTTAAAAAGCCATCCGTGTGAATGGTAACCGCTTGGCCGAGCCAATCAAGGTAGCCGGAGACAGCGAGAATTTTTACTACTGCAATAGCCGTAAGTATGGTAATTGAGATTGTGCTAAATATTGCGATACCGCCGCCGAGCGGAATAACTGTTCGGTGGTATCTATCTTCAGCCGGTTGTGCGACCAATCCTGCGCGAATGGCCAGCTTTTTTGCAACTACTGTCAAAAGAACCGACAGCACAAATGAGCCTGCAAGCAGGATTATTGCTAATATAGTCAACGTTTCGATTTTAACTGCTCCAGTAATCGTGTTCTGACTATCTCAAAAAAATCGAAGTAGCATTGCTGTTTATAATCGGGGTAGGTATATGCCTGCGGCCGCCAACGGCCTTTATCAAATATCAACGTTACTTCAGCGTACATTTTTTGGCCGATATATATACGATGCGAATAGTTTTTTGTTGTCGCTAATATCAGCTTCGAAGGCGCAATTATGCCTGGGTCCAGGTTCACTGGCCTTGTCAGGGGAAGGCCCAGCTTTGCTGCCAGTTTTTGTTCGAGCTTGTTTGTTTGGTGTTTGACTTTGGCTAATTTGCCGGGGTCAATCAGCCGTTTGATGCTGACAAACTGCCTTAAGATACGCGGGCCTGTCTGGTCCCTGTAATAATCGGTTTTGTCAAACGGCCAGACCTCGCTTTTAAAATCGACCTTGCCGAGCTTGTCACTCAGCGCATCAGCCGCAGTATGCAAACAGTGATAGTTGGCGGCCAAAATTCCGATGATAAGCTTTACCGGATTAGGCTCTTTCGGCTTCCACATAGTTAAACATCGCAGATTCGTACTGCATAAGCGAGAGACTCGATGGGATTGCGTTTAGGAACAAACTCGTTCGCCACAGATCCTTTGAAATCCGTATCAGCAATGGCACGCAGAAGAGCCGGCGAATACAACTCCTGCGTTTCGTCGATTTCGTTTCGTCCTGGATTGCCGCCTGTGTGGTAGTGTCCGATGTATTCGTGATAATCGCGAATCGTGCGAATTATATCACCTTCCATAATCTGAGCGTGATAAATGTCATAGAGAATTTTTACGTTCTCGGAACCGACTCTCTTACAGACCTCGACGCCCCAGGCTGTCTTATCGAACATGTAGTCCTTGTGATTGACCTTGCTGTTGAGATATTCGACGCAGATGGTGACTTTTTTCTTTTCGGCGTATCCGGCAATTTGCTTTAGAGCGATGACCGTATTGTCAACACCGACATCGTCAGGCATACCTGCCCTGTTGCCGGGGAAGGTAATAACATTCGGAAATTTATATTCGGCGGTCGCATTGATTGCCGACCGGATTCTTGCAAGGCATTGCTCGTGATTATCTTTTCTGTTTAGTCCTTTTGTCAGGCCGTGCGTACTCACCATTGAGCAGACAAGGCCGTGTTTTTTAAGCGTAGGGAAGTCATTGGGCCTAAGTAAGTCGATTGCCTTCATGCCCATCTTCTTGGCTATCACACAAAGTTCGTCAAGTGAGAATTTTCCATAACACCACCTGCTGACAGACTGGTTAATGCGGTCATTCTTGACGATTCGTTTAACGTCGGCCGGTGAGACGGCCTTTCCGGCGCGGGCCAATGAACCGGCAACTGCACCGGCAGCCATTAAAGAAGTACTGTGGATAAAAGTGCGTCTTGAGAGTTTGTCTTCTTTCATCGGTTTTCTCCTTTTCAATTTTTGGGTTGGTTCTAAAATTCCATAATCACCCGTTATAAATATTGTGTTAAGCCATTAGCCGTTCTTTAAGGGAGTTGACCAGTTCAATCGTTTTATCAGTTGCTTTTTCGATTGCAACTTTCTGGCTTTGGGTTTCGCATCGCAGTTTTATCTCGACGTTGCCCTCAGACACGGATTTTTTGCCGACGGTAACTCTAAGCGGTATGCCAATCAGGTCGGCATCTTTGAATTTCACTCCGCCGCGCAGAACCCTGTCATCCAGCAATACGTCGATACCATTGCTGAGTAATTCCTGGTAGATGTCCTCGGCCACCTGTACAACTTTTTCATCGTCCTGATTGACGGAAGTAACAAGAACCTCGAACGGGGCGATACTAATCGGCCAGATAATACCATTGTTATCATTGCCGAGTTCAATGGCGGAGGCAAGAATGCGATTTATTCCAATACCGTAACAGCCCATAAGACAGGGATTTTCGTTACCCTGTTCGTCGAGAAATTTTGCGCCGAGTTTTTCGCTGTACTTGGTTCCGAGTTTAAAAACCTGCCCGACCTCGATACCCTTCTTAAAGAGCAGCTCTTTGCCATTGTGCGTATCACCCTGCCCGGCATAGCGAATATCTGCAATGATAATGTTTTGACCTTCGACTGGAAAATCTCGACCCGGCACTACATTCTTTATGTGATAATCAGTCTTGTTTGCGCCGGTTACACCCACTGCCATTGCAGCTACGGCGTGATCAATAATCAGCTTGGAAACCTTATCGGCAATTCCTGTCGGGCCGGCAAAACCGACTTTGGCACCGGTAACTTTTTCGATAATTGGCTCGTCGGCCAACTCGATGTGTTTACCACCAACAGCCAGTCTTAACTTCTCCTCATTGACATCGTGGTCACCGCGTATAAGTACTGCTATTGTTTTGTCTTCAGTGGAGTAAATCATAGTCTTTACCATTTGCTTGGGTTTTGTCTTTAGAAAATTACAGACTGCTTCGATGCTGCCGATATTGGGGGTGTGGACTTCTTCCATTGGTGGAATTTCAGCATTAGCTATTTCTTTTGCCAGTGGATCCACATCGGCCCTTTCGAGGTTTGCTGCGTAGGAGCCATCTTCGGTATAGACGATAGTATCTTCGCCGGATTCGCAGGGAACGGTGAACTGGTGTGAGCCGGAGCCGCCCATCTCGCCGGACTCGGCCTCGACAATCACGTATTCCAGGCCGCAGTGTTTGAAAACTCTGCAATACGCATCGTACATTGATTTATACGATTTATCGAGACCTACAGAATCGGCATCGAAGCTGTAGGCGTCCTTCATAATGAATTCGCGGGACCGAATCGGCCCGAAGCGAGGGCGGAACTCATCGCGGAATTTTGGGCTTATCTGATAAAGGTTGATGGGTAGCTGCTTATACGATTTTATTTCGCCGGCGACTAAGGTCGTAACGACCTCCTCAGCCGTAGGGCCGAGGACGTTCATTCTACCGTGGCGGTCTTCGAGGCAGAACATTGTGGGGCCGTAGTCCGTGCTGCGGCCGGTCCTGTCCCAAAGCTCTTTGGGCTGCATCGAGGGGACGAGGATTTCCTGTGCGCCGGCTTTGTTCATTTCCTCGCGTACGATTGCGATTACCTTGAGCAGGCTGCGCCAGCCTAACGGCAGATAAGTATATGTGCCGCTGGCGACTTTGCGTATTAGGCCGGCTCGAATCATAAGTTTGTGACTGGCTGTCTCGGCATCGGCAGGAATTTCCTTGACCGTTGGTATAAACATCCGGCTGTATCTCATTTTCGTCCCTTGTATTTGGCAAATTGGTTAATCAACTACTCACCAATTAACTACTCACCACTCACTATATATTGAGCATGTTTATAGTCCAAAGGATAAATGTTTGCAAGGATATTTCGTAACTGGCGGGGAAGGAGTTGCAGCAAGCAACAAAATTTGCGCTTAATTTTCTTGCAATATAAAACTGCCGGTTGTAAAGTTAGTCCAAATTTATCTAATCTCAAAAGGGATTTCCCTTTAACAGAAGTCAGGGCGATTAGCTCAGCCGGCAGAGCAGCTGACTCTTAATCAGCGGGTCACAGGTTCGATTCCTGTATCGCCCATTTTTTCACCTTTACTGCTTATCCGCTGTTTTTTTCATCAAGTAATTTCCGGACTTGCTCATAAAGCGAGGGCAGGTCGTTTTGCAAAATACCCCAGATAGTCTCATTCTCGATACTGGCATAACCATGTACGATGACATTGCGAAGATTAATGATCTGCCGAAAACCAGTAATCTCTTCGGCAAGAGTTGGGTCTATTTTCGATGCCTGATTCAGAGCTTCGCCGATAATTTCGAGCTGTCGTTCCACGCCGGATCTCAGCAAGAGATCGTCCTGGTAATTATCCAACGACCTGTCGTGTGCAAACTCTATCAGCGCTTCGCAGGCTAACTGGATGTCAAAAAGAAATCTGCGTATATCAGGCTGCATATATTTCCTTCCGGTTTTGATTTATCGACTCAAGGAAATAAGGATTACGTATCGCTTTGGTTTCAACCAAATCAATGGAACGGGTGAACAAATCCTGCAATGCCTCAAGCAGGCCAAAATAGGCATCGGCATGCTCACCCGGCTGCAACGGCAGAAATT
>CAYTND010000030.1:0-12086 GCA_964438965.1 uncultured Pirellulales bacterium | reverse complement strand
TCAGAAAAACGGCGTTAAATTTACCGTGTAATTGTGCCGGCTCGAAGCCATAATCTCAGAAAAGGCTTAACCGTGTACTGCTTCGGTTAGTTTTTGGGGGTTTGTTTAGCCATTTGGCTTTTTTTACGCGTTTTCGGGCATAAAAACAGGTATTTGCAAAAAAATTCAATTTTTTTTCATTTTTTTGTTGACAAATACTATGGGGCGTAGTACTTTAGTACGAAGTAGCACTTATCGAGGTTTTTTAAGATATGGAGGTTAATGTTATGAGTGGTAAGTTGCTTGATGATTTGGGACAGTTACAGCGTGCGGTAATCGAGGTAGTCTGGGAGCTTGGTGAGGCAAGTGTTCATCAGGTACGCAAACGGCTCGAACATAAGAAGAAGCTCGCCTACACGACAGTTCTTACTGCAATGCAGAAGCTGGAGAAGGCCGGCTGGCTGCGACACCGGGCTGAGGGCAAAACATATATTTATATGCCGACGCGGACTCGCGAAGAAGCCGGCGCCAATTCGGTGCACAAATTTATGGAGAGAATGTTCGATGGGGATACCCTTTTGATGTTTCAGCATCTGATGCGTCAGAGCAAGCTCAATGACGAGGAGCTTGGAGAGCTTCGGAAAATGATTGACGAGAAAAGAAAGGAGACAAAAAATGATACGCGAACTATTCCTAAGTGATTTTCCGTTGTCGAGCTGTGTGTGGCAAAGCACGATTTTTCTCGTGGTCGGCCTGGTAAGCAGCTTCATCCTGAGACATCGGTCGTCAAGGGCACACCAGGTGCTGTTTTTAGCGATGATTGCAGCGGTGATTGTACCGATTATGAGCATATTGGTAAAGCACTATGAATTGGGTCTGTTTGTAGCAGAGCCGGTCGTGATGCAATCGCAGGCCGAAGACTGGGCCATAACAAGTAATTATGGAGCCTCTGACATCATCTCGGCTGAGGACATTGAGCATAAGCCGGGTTCTATCGAAAGGCATTTACCACCGGCTACGGCTGGTTCAGAAAGTGCCAAATTACCCTGGCGTTCGTTAGTGTTAGGCGGTTGGATTGCGGCAAGTCTGATTTTAGCAGCCCGATTGCTTCTTACATTTGCATTAGGCGTTCGCCTGCTGGGCCGGGCGCTGCCTTTGCAGTGCGAGAAGATTAAAGAAGCGGCCCATCTGGCTAAAGCAAAACTTGGAATTGATAAAGATGTAATGGTTCACAGCAGCCGGGGCGTTCGCAGTCCTGTAATATGGTGCTGGAGGCGCAGGCCCGTTCTGTTGGTGCCGAGCGCAGCCGGGCGATCTGACAATGGGGTTGACTGGGCCGGAGTGCTTTGCCATGAACTGGCGCACTACAAACGCAGGGACCACATCAGCGGATTATTAGCGGAGCTCGTAGCGTGCATCTTGCCGTGGCACCCGCTTTTGTGGTGGGCAAAGTCTCGGCTGGTCAGATTGAGCGAGCAGGCCTGCGATGACTGGGTTGTAGCCACCGGCCAGCCCTGCACGGATTATGCGGAGTCACTGCTTGATTTGACACCCGGCGGACAGATGGCGTTTGTACCTGCAGTGGTAAGCAGCAAGAGAGGTCTGGCCGGCAGGATTCACCGCATCTTGAAAGATAGTTGCGGCAATCCGCGGACAGGAGCAACGTGGGCTCTGGGAGTGAGTGTTGTGGCCGTATGTCTCGCCGTCGGCGTCGCCTTTGCACAAACTCGGCCTGCAAAACAAGAAACTACAACCAAACACGATGCTAAATATACTAAGTCACTCCACGAAGCTGTGGCTGACGGTGACATTGAACAGGTTAAATCAGCACTATCGACTGAGAAGTTGAAACAATTAGGCCTTGCTGTGGCTATGTATGCCGATGACCACGACAAAAAACTGCCAGATAGTTTGGAAGCACTAAAACCTTACATTGCCAGTGAGAAAATTTACTTTTGGATCCTGGACAATGTGGAATATCTCGGCAAAAACAAAAATTACCAGCCCAATCAGCCTAAGATCCCAGTCGCTTATGACAAAACACAGATAGATGAACAATCCGGCACAGACGTATTATTCCTGGATGGTCATGTTGAATTTGTACCCCTTGCAAAACTCAAAGAACTTCTCGAAGTTGAAAAACGGTTCAAATCGGCCAAAAAACTATCCCGTTTGGGCACAGCGCTGTGCAACTATGCAGACGACTATGAAGACAGATTTCCGGACTCGATGCAGAAGTTGCAAGGCTATCCATATTTAAATGAAGAAGAATTTGAATGGGCTTTAGCAAATGTCAAATATCTGGCAAAGGGAAGGATGTTAGCAGACCCGCCCGATGTCATATTAGCTTATGACAAGAAGATACTGACGGAAGGAATGGGCACTAATATTCTCCGTAACGACACCTATGTTGGATTTGTTAAATTTGAAGAGTTGAAAAAGCTTGGCATCGGCGCAACTGAAATCCTGATCGACACACGGCTCTTGTCGGTGAGCGAAGATTTTCTAAAAGACGTCGGCCTCAACGCAAATTCCATATCCACCTCCGGCGCCTGGTCGGAACATCTTGCCGCAAAATATCCCGCAGAGCCGAACTCCGAAACATTCAGTCTTATAATTGATGCCCTCCACGTTCGCTTCCTTCTTAAAACCGTTCAGGATCATCATGATTCAAAAGCGCTCGTTGCACCACAAGTACTGTGTCAGGAAGGTAAAACGGCAGAAATCGCAGTTTTGACTGAAGAATACTATGTCATAGGCTATAACGAGCCGAACAGCCCTTCCGAAAAACCGCAGCAAAAAATCGATAAGGTAGAAATAGGCACCCGTATCTGGCTCAAGCCGGAACTTACACCTGATAACGAAAACGTTCGCCTGGATTTCAAATTAGAGATTCGCCAGCTCCTCGGCTATGAAGAACGTAAGTACAAAGGCAAATATAAGTACATCGTGCCCCGCACCGAAGTGGTAAGCACACAGAAGCAATTGGTAGTTCCCGATGGAAAAACACTGCTCATCGGCGGCTTGAAAATAATCGAGCAAGTAACAAAAGAACCAAGTACTTTCATAGGAGGTCTATTTAAGCGCGGCACTATAAAGAACCATAAGATGTTATTAATACTGGTTAAACCGATTATTAATCCCCAACAAAAAGCCAGGAAAATCCTTCCCGGAGAAGCGGATTCTGAAGAACACATAAAATCTCTCGCAAGGCAGCTCGAAAAAAAGCTCAAACGCCATGACAAGCCAAAATAGCCTTTTGTTGCGCTCAAGGGTAAACTGCACACAGAACCTCTATACGCTATCGGCCAGGTAAATTTTCAACCAAAAACGCTGATACCTGTGAGCAAAAATCAAAATTTTCAAATATTTTTTTATTCATTTCTATATAAGCACTTAGGCACCACACACCCCTTTAAAATCCCCCAATTTTCGCATCAAACGTGCAGGTAGCTCTAATTATAGAGGCCAGGGAAGGCCAAATATTGGTTAATTGGTGAATTGGCTAATAAAAGACTCACCACTCACCATTCACTAATTCTTTACGGGGGCAGATTATTACCGAGTTCACTGTCAAAATTCCCGAATGGCTCGAAAAGCCCGCGATATTGCTTGTCCTCTTATACAGAAGGCTCCGCTACGGCTATACCTTCAGGCGAATACTACTCACGCAGGGAAAATATGCCATCGTTGACACCGACGACTACGTTTGGCTCAGCAAATACAGATGGTATGCCGCCAGAGCCGGTAACACATATTACGCCATCAGAGGCCAGTGGTCAAAAATACAAAGAAGGCGACTAACCATATCCATGCACAGACTCATCATAGACGTCCCTGACGATATGTTCGTTGACCACATCAATCATAACGGCTTAGACAACAGAAAGGCAAACTTACGCCCAGCCACTCCCGCAGAAAACGCACGATACGCACGCTATCCAAAGATAAACACTTCTTCGAAATACAGGGGCGTCTGGTACAACAAACAGAACAAAAAATGGCGCGCCTCTATACGCGTAAATCGCAAAAGAAAGCAAATCGGCTACTTCAAAAATGAAATCGACGCCGCTAAGGCATACGATGAGGCGGCAAAAAAATACTATGGCGAATTCGCCGTCCCTAATTTCCCGAAGAAAAATATACATTAATAACCCGCTCAATAAATTGAGGGGCTAACTATATTTTGCATTGTCATCATGCGCGCGTACGTAGTCAATTCTATTTGTTAAAGTTTCTTGGCCAAAACAATAACGTTTATCGAATCCTTTTGTCCAGACTCTGCCCGTTATGCCGGTTCTTCGAAGTGCTGCTTGGGCTGCGTTTTTGTAATGACTAACAACCCTGCCTATCGGTTTGGGGATGTAGTCAGCAATGATATGTACGTGCTTGGAACATACGCACAAAGCAAGAATCTTTTGATTCAACTGAGTTGCCTTTCTATGTATAGCGATTTGAACTACTTGTCGTTGCGCTTGTGACAATTTAACACGCCGCTTAGTAAGGCTTTCTTTATTTGATTGGCTGAGGTGTTTGTTGGGAGGATAGATTTGTCCTTCCTTAACAAAACCTCGTTTATCTCCCTGCAGCCAAGTCCCATATGTGGTCCAGGTAATCATATATCCGATAGTTCTCGCCATAGAGGAATTATAAGGCCGAGAACCCAAATTCACAACATTTATCTTGCGCCATTATATTTAGCCCCCCAATTTATTGGGGGGTTCTTAACATTCTCTCCCTCAATTTATTGAGGGACTCCGGTATCTTTATGCCCAATTTATTGAGGGGTTCCGGACTAACATCGCATGTATTTTTCTCTTGAAAATCCCACTTCAGTAGTGTAAACTTGCAATAGATAAACGAGCGAGCGAGAACATCCTGGATTTGTGGTTCAGGAATAGGACGGCTGTCGCCCTTTCGCAGGTTAGTATTTTGATAATCTGGTTTTGTGTAGATTTAATCGGTGACTGTCCCTAGTTTTTACAGGCGAAATTGACGTTGCTCTATGACCCGCCTTCGCCGCATCCATATCTGCAACCTGTGGAAGAGATCTACTTTACCGTTCTGGAAGTGGACCTGGATATGGACGGGGTGGATGACAGTTCACAAAAAACGGAAGAAATAGTACCGGGCGGCTTTATTGCTTTGAATCAGGATGACGATGACAATAATGAGAGCGCAGATAAAGGTCAAAGCGGGCCTATTACAGGCGAGGACAACCTTGTTATGATAACGTTGAACGAGGTTTCACCTACAAATCTTACGGGCTATGTGACGCTCACCGCCAGTACGAAAGTCAAAATATGGGGAAGCGCGACCAAAGGAGGCTCTGCGATAACTCTGCCGAAGACCTACTCCACACCATCGGACTTACCAAAAACTCTTTGGTTGGAAGGTTTTGATAACAGTTCAAGTGTGCGGGATGCCGGACTTACGCTGGAATACAGTATAGGCGGAACAACATTCGATGACATAATTAAGTTGACTGTAGTAAAGGTCGATGTGGAAGTCGCCGGTAGTGATAATGATACCGAAGAGATACCCAGCGTAAAGCCTGCTTCAAAGGTTCCGGACGACCACTTTGTTACGGTAAAAGGCTCCGGCAATATTGGATTATGGGCCACCACTGTCCCCGATGACATCGAGGTTGACGAGACGATTAGCTGGACCGGGATAACACAGCATCCTGATGAGAATCTCTACGCCTACAAGTCACGTGCTTCATCAGGCAAATTCGCGAACGTAAGAGTAAATGTCTGTGGGCGAGACGCAAAAGACCTCACTAACTGGGTCGTATGGTCAACTGGCTCATCAAGTGCAAACCCAATAAACGAGGACGTGCAATGGACCAAAACAAGCATCTCAGGCGGCTATGATGTAACTCATACGATTACCCCTGCTGATATTATAACACAAAGTGACAGGCCTGATCTTTCAGGCTCTAATAACAGTAGCCCTCCTAATGTTCCAGCAGGAGACACTAATGTGGCTAACAAGGGGGTAAGCCTGGCCGGTGGTGCTGATATGAAATGGGACAGTTCCCGTCAAATCAGACGGAATGTACTCAACCCGGATAACATTAATTTTAGTGCTCATCCCGACATCACTAAATACACAACTTATTTGAATTATCCGAGCGATGGTGTCTGTGGCAATGACGATGTGGGGACAGCCGATGAGGACAACGACCCATATAGTGCTCCGAACGCTGGAGCTGTATATGGCATTGATAATCCAAAAAGATCTCCATACCATTCCGAGGGTAATCTTAACAATACGTTTGAAATTCGCAATCACATGCGAGCCTTTGCTCGCCTTGAATTAGGCGGCACTTGGTATCGTATTTCAGACTGGTATCTCTGGAAAACACATTTCAAATTCAAAAAACAAAACGAAAGCGAAGCAACCTGGAATAAAGACTTCAATGGAGATGGAGATAAGTTTGATATTGTTCCTGTTTGGCGAGATAATGGTAGTTTCATAGGACTCAACAATAGTGGATTTTAGACCTAATCTTAAGGAGAAAGGACATGAGACGTATTATTAGTATTTCCATTTGTACGGTGATTGTTCTCTTAGTAGCCAATTGTCGCAAAGATAGAGAAGAAGCCGCAGAGCAGAAAATAGTCGTGCTAAAGCCAGCAGAACAATTGGAGGTAGAATGGCAGAAATTAGATAGTATGAGTCGCGATAAGCACGAATTGGAGAAAGAAATTGAACGATTGCTGGACAGATACACAGAAGAACAAATGCGCCCTTCGGGTACAGAAGCATTACAGCGGATTTACAGTATGATTCGAAACCCCGATGGAGAAGTGTCGGCAGCCAGAGAAGCCCTGAGGCTCTTCGTGAAGATGAACGCAACAGAGGTGGTGCGGGAATCGCTTCTGCACAAAAATCGCGATGTAGTTATAATCGCTAGTGACGCCTTGGTGGCTCAGACTGAGAAAAACGCTAAAAATGAGATGGGGATACCTTATCTGATTCATGTGCTGGCTCAAAATAACTACATCCAAGAGGGAAGCGAAGATGCGACTATACACACAATTATGAAGCGCAAGCTCATTAAGGCAATACAGAAGATTACGAATCTGGATATAAAAGTTAGCGAGATTAATGTCGACCACGCTGATGAAGTGGAAGGAGTTCTCTCACTGGCTCGAGCTTGGGCAAAACAGAGGAATATAAAACTTTTCGAGTAATAAAATAGGGACAGCCACAGATGCGTTGATGGGTAGATGTGTGGATGGGTTTAAATTGGGAAATGTCGGATTAAGTCAGAGGGGGAAATCTCATGAACGGGCGCTTGCGTAATGAGATTATCGCTATCGTTTCAATCGTATTGGTTATCCTGAGCGGGCCGGGATGCAACCATCGTCTGCGGTATGAGTAGCAGCAAGCCGCGATTGAGAAAGTCAGTCACTAACAAATTGCTTGTGTCAATTTGTTATGGTTCTTGTTTAGCCAATTTGCTTTTCGAAGAATCATCTGGAGGAAATCGGTACCGCTTAGATGGCCGAAGAAGCCGGTCGCCACTATCGGCAATACCGCCTCGGCTATCATCGTTTCAATCATCAAATCAAGCAGCGAATCCAGCTTATTCTTATCTAACTTGTTCACACTGCGGTAACCATTCAGGAACTGAACGAGTTTGTCCTGGTCGAAATAATCGGGCCAATCCGTGGGATTCGGCCGACCGCCGACAATGGAAAATTGCAGCATCCCGTTGGCAAGGTCGGTCATCGGCGGAGCAATCCTGACCGAATCGAAGTCGAGGACCGCAACAAGTTTGTGTTTGGAAAAGAGCATATTACCCGGATGCCAATCGCCGTGTACAACCTGATGGGCCCACGAGTCGAAGCCTAATTCGTTTACACAAACACTCGATTCGTTATAAAGCGTCATCAAGGCCTCGGCGGTGGCCCGCAATTTCTTATTTGGATGGGACGACCTGTCGGAACCGAGCGTTTTCAGATGCCTGCGAACGGTAGAAGAATCATGGAAACCGGCCTTTAATCCGCCCAAGGCGGACTCGTGAGCAAAATCAGCTAAATGCCGGTGAAATTTAGCTAACTGCCGACCCGCATCAATAGTAGCTTCGGGCGAGCCGTCGTACCGAGAGCCTGTAACAAATTTAAAAAGCTCGTAAATGTGATGATTCAGTTGCAGTACCGTATTATTCTTATCGCGAGTAGCCAGCAGGCAAGTAACCGGAAAGGCTTTCGTTGCCAGATGACTTTGCACCGCATGTGCAAAGGCCACCCGGTAGAGATCATCTTTGCCTTTTGGCCGACGTTTAAGAAAGAATTTGCCCTGCTCGGATATTAGCACCATTTTCGGCGCACGCCTGCTGCCGCCGGACAAAGGCTTTACCTGAAGAATCACGCCGACGTCGTAATGGCTGAGGACACGAACAAGCTCCTCGGTCGAAAAATGTGCACCGCCTCGGGGCATAAGTTAATTGACTATGTAAACAACAGAAGAAGAATAATCACAAAGGACACCGCCACTACTGTACTTAAAATCAATATCGCCATCCGGTACTGGGCGATGGTCTCTTCTTTGTAACCTTCTTCTTTAACTTCAACGGCATCTCCCTTTTCCAGCTGCTCGAGCATCGAAACATCAAATCTTCTGTGCGCCTGAAGGGGCGACTGGCCCTGGCGAAGCGCCTCTAAATCCGTCAGCAGCTCTTCAATGTCGTTATAGCGGTTTTCTTTCCGCTTTGCCATCATAATTTCAATGACTTCAGAGACCCCCGCCGACAGTGACGTATTTATGTGGTCGGGCGGAATTAGTTTTTCCCTGAGGTGCTTTCGCATAACATCGGCGGAATCCTCTGCCATAAACGGCACACGGCCGGTGAGCATGTGGTAGAGCGTGGCTCCCAAACCGTAAATGTCGGCCCTGCCGTCGATGTCTATCTTGCCTCGAATCTGTTCTGGTGCAATGTAGTAAGGCGTCCCGTAAGCCTTGCCCGCCTCGCTTTGTGCCGCCTCGATGTCGGTTGTTTCGCGTGCCAAACCCATATCGGCAAGTTTAACCGTGCCGTTAGTGCTTATCATTATATTCTTGGGCTTGACGTCACGGTGGATAAGACTACAAGCATGAGCGTGAGCAAGTGCATTAGCAACCTGAATGATTATGTCCAGCGCTTCGGCTTCTTCAAAAACATTTCCTGCCGTTAAATCATCGGCTATCGTCTTACCTTCAACATACTCCATAACAAAATAGTGGTATCCCCCTGCCTCGCCGACGTCAATGGCCTGAACAATATTGGGGTGGTTGAGCCTGCCGGCGGCCTGGCCTTCCTTGTAAAACCGTTCGACGTATTCCGGATTTTCACTGAAACGCTTCGGCAAAATTTTTATCGCGACCATCCGATTCAGACTCAACTGCCTGGCCTTGTAAACGACCGCCATCGCACCGGCACCGAGCTTGCCGAGTATTTTATAGCCGGGAATCTTATGTGCCGCAACTTTGCTTTCTTTTATTCCTGTCTTTAACCTCTCGGCCTGGGATGCCGTGATGTAGCCCAGCTCGATCATAAGGTCTTTAAGTATTGCAGGATTGAGCTTACTGCGAGATTCCAGCTCCTCAAGCGATTGACGCAGCTCCTCATCGGTACAGAGACCCTGGTCTATCGCCATTTTGCCGAAAATTGTATCGTAATTTGTTTCGCTCGTCATTAATATAGCCTAAGGACTTGTAAATAAATTATCTTCCATTTTTGGCTGGCTGCGGCTTCGGCTGGCGGTGTCAGCAAAACTCGGACTACCAACCAGTAGTCCTGCATTTTGCTTCCTTGCCAGCCTTGTCCTCGCTCAGCCAAAAACGAAACCTAATTTCTTTACCAGTCCTAAGTAAGCCGAGAAGCGCCCGCCGAGGAGGCAATCCTTTGGCTTTAACTTCTACATCCGATAACATACCTTTTTGCGATAATTATCGACTTACAAGAAGCATTGTCAAAGAAAATCTGCTGTTTCTTTGATGAAACACAGCGTTTGGAAGGAAATCGACCTTTTTGGCCTGTGGGTTTAGCTGTTTTTTCGCCGTGGTTATCGGCTGATGCAACAGATTTTTCAGCATAACAGCTTTCAAGGCGTATCTGGTGAGTGGTTAGTGCAGACGGAGGACGGAAGGCAGAAGACAGAGTACCGAAGAAAAAGGGGAAAAAAGAAGAGGGCCGGCAGTGTCTCAAACTGCCAGCCCTTTGGGTATCCTGAGCGTTTTGTTTCTTTCTGAGGTGGCCTATTGGGCCAGAGCCTCGATGCGTTCCGCGTTTAGCGCCTGGTTGTACATGCGAACGTCATCAATCAGGCCGGACCAGAATGTCCCCGGTTCCATAGCCTTGCCGGTGCCAATGAACAGGATGTTTTCTGAGGCCTCCAAATTAGTCTGCGCGTCTTCAGCCACCGCGACGCCATCAACGTAAAGCGTTCTGTGCGAACCATCCCACACGAGACCTATCCGGTGCCAATCACCATCGGTGATGATTGCTTGTGACGTAAGTATGGCGGCGCCCCGGCCAAGCCCTTTAAGCTCCGTCAACAAGTTACCTTCTGATGAATCTGTGTACAGCCAATTCGCACCACCCATTTGCGACAAAACGACTTGTCCTGGCGCGCCACCTTTAATCCATGCCAAAACACTGAACGGCCTCTCTGCTGGATCCAGGACGGTACCAGTGACAAGATAGTCATCTACGCCATCAAACTGAATCGCACCATCCACCATACCAGCAGCAGGCTGCCAGATTGGACCGCCGATGAGATAAGCGTTGTTGGCACCGGCACTGTCGTGAGCAAGGAGGCCTTCTGTCTCATCCAGCTTCCAGTACGCCACAGCGCCAGGATATGTGAACAAATGTTCAGAAAGGGCGATCATATCCTGGACATCTATTATGCCGTCTCCGAAAGGTCTCGGGGCAATATCATACAATGGCTCGTCTGTGCCCCAGTAGTCCACCATCATGCATATATCTGCACAATCGACAATTCCGTCGCCGTTGAAGTCAACGACAAGGGGAGGAGTTACGTCGTATTCATACACGGTTCTAAATCCTGGAGGATGTATGACATAGCCACCCCCAAAGGCATAGATTTTCCCATCTACCACGCCGGTGGACAAGAAAGCTCTTGGCGCTGGCATGTCGTCTTTCGTCGTCCAGGTGTCCGTCGCCGGGTCGTACGCTTCTAGCACTGGAAAAGCAGGCGACGGGGTAGTTCCGCCGCCAATGGCATAGATGTTCCCATCCACCACGGCGGTGGCAAGACCGCGTCTTGCGGTTGGCATGGGGGTTTTGGTTGTCCATGTGTCTGTTACCGGGTCGTACACTTCTACTGTGGAGAGCACTGTCTTCGAAGCTAATACCCCTCCGATAGCGTAAATCTTTCCATCCACCACGCAGGTTGACAAGTAAGCTCTTGCCGTGGGCATGTCGGCTTTCTGCGTCCAGGTGTCTGTTAGAGGATCGTACTCTTCAACATTCTGAAAATGAGTCGACCAAGGCGTCACCGCCGAACCCCCGATGGCATAGATTTTCCCATCTACCACGCTGGTGGACAAGAAAGCTCTTGCCGTGGGCATGTCGGCTTTCTTCGTCCAGGTGTCTGTTTGAGGATCGTATGCTTCCACAGTCCTAAAAATTGATCCCGGACCTGGAACACCCCCAATGGCATAGATTTTCCCATCCACTACGCTCGTGGCAAGACCGAATCTTGAGGTTGGCATGCGGGCTTTGGTTGTCCAGGTATCGGTCGCCGGGTCATATTCGGTCGCCAAAGTACCATCCGCTCGCCCCCCAATGGCGTAAATCTTACCGTTTACCACGCTGGCGGCAAGAGCAAGTCTTGTAGTGGGCATGTCCGCTTTCTGCGTCCAAACGTCCCCTTGCGCCAGGCTGATAGCGGCCACAGTAACGCCAAGATTCACGGGAGTCCCGGAGGCAAAACTCGCTTTCGCGTTGCTGCCAGTGCTGCACAGAAAAGCCGCGACTACTATCAGACACTTTTTTCGATTTGTTTTGGTACTCATCTTTAGTCTCCTTAAATTTATTAGTTTCTATTTACTTTCTTTTACTTCACTTTTCAGACTCGTTGGTCCTA
>CAYTND010000029.1:0-12213 GCA_964438965.1 uncultured Pirellulales bacterium | reverse complement strand
GACCCGACCGGCGCAAAGGCCCGTCCACATATCACCGACGGTTAATCCAAGGGGGGTTACTGCGCCAAGGCCGGTTATTACTACGCGAGACGAATTCATCGGGCCTGCTCCGAATCGGCAGCCTCGGCACCGGCACCTGAAGCAACATCTCGCAGGAGTGATTCGAATACCGAGGTACCAGAGGCGAACACGAAGTTCTCCTGGGGGAATTCTTTACCAGCCAGATTCCGGTCTATATGGCTGAACATCAAATCTATCTCGGCGATTAACTTATCTACACAGGTTATCTTGCCGCTTGTGCTTGCTGCTTCCGGGGAGATGGATTCAATTTCGGCATCTAATTTTATCGTATCGCCCGGCTTTACGTAGTCAAAAAAGACGGCTTTTTTTATCTTCGCAAGGATGACTTTTTCCTGAAACTTTTTCGCTTCGCCGACGAGTATCCCCGCCGTCTGCGCCATCGCTTCAATCATTAAACATTCCGGCATAACGGGGAAACCGGGAAAATGGTCGTGCAAATGCTCTTCAGCGAGCGTTACATTTTTGAGCGCTACGGCACGTCGGCCGCTTTGAAACTCAACAAATTTGTCTATCCAGATCCAACGCATTTTTTTTATAGTTCATTGTTCATAGTTATAAATTCATAGTTTACGAACTATGAACTACGAACTACGAACTCATTTTGCCTTCAACGTAATTTACAATCGCATTTACGGTGAACAGGTCGGCTAATTTGTTAATATCAGGGTCGCTCTCGAACGCCGTTATGTCGGTATGCGGCATTTTATCCCGCAGCTCGTTCAATCCTTTCTCGGTCAATTTGCCATTATGGACAAATTCGGAATCGTTCATCAGATTCTCAGCGGGAAATAACTCTTCCCGCGGGATCTTTATTCCGAACGTTTTCTCCAATCGAAACACTATGTCCAGAAAGTCAATGCTCTCAGCTCCCAAATCTCCCATCAAGGTCGCTTCGGCCGTAACCTCATCGTCGTCAACGCCCAACGCATCGACCAGAACTTCCTGAACCTGCTGCATAATTTCGTCCCGACTTATTGCCATACTTTTTTACCTCCAATTAGAATAAGTACTAATATCTAAATCCTAAATTCTAAACAATATCTAATGACCAAAATTCAAATGACTAAAACACTTGGTTTTGAAAATTTGAACATTAGAGTTTAGAATTTGTTTAGGATTTAGGGTTTAGGATTTAGAATTTGTTTAAATTGTCCTCTGTGTTACGGAATAATATTTTCCATCGTTTTTTCATATTTTCGATTACTCTGGCATCGACCACCGCCATTGCTGAATCCTCATCGGCTAAGTTAAAATGCCTTAAGCCGAACCGCGCTTCCACAATTCGCTCACCTTCTGATAAGCCAAAGCCGGTAAAGCTGCTGACGTTTTCTTCGATAGTCTTAGCCTGGACCGTATATTCTATCTGGGCCCCGGGCGCCAGAAAGCTTTTATATTTTACATTTCTTGCCTGTTCAAGCAATATCATACTGTGGGCGAAATTTTCCGTCCGGCGTACCAGCCACGATGCCGACTCGATTAGCCCTTCCAGCAGCAACACGCCGGGCAGCACCGGAAACGTTGGAAAATGGTCAGCTAAGTATTCCTCAGCTAAAGAAACACTCTTAACCGCCTTTATCTGCCTGCCGTCGTCCAGCGAAACGATTTTGTCAATAAGTATAAATCTCATCCACAGATTTCACAGATTGCACCAATTGTCATTCCCGCGAAAGCGGGAATCTAACTGTTTTTGATTTCTCTACTCTTACCACATATTTTACAAGCGCTAAACGCTGTACGCTATACGCTAACCGCTGATTTTGCAATTCTTTTTCCAGCCTTTTTTGCCTTTTTTACACTTGTGCCGTCATTTGTCTCGGTAGAATTGGGATTGATATTGGAAAATCTCACACAATTGGTTATACTCTTTTATTGATGAATAATATACGTAGAGCCAAAATTTCGGATGTCAAGGTCATTCATGCTCTGATTAGTTCTTACGCTGAGCGGGACCGAATGCTGTTTCGCTCGATGGCCGATATTTATGAGAATTTACAGGTCTTCACTGTAGCTGAACTGGATGGTGATGTAGTTGGCTGCTGTGCGCTGGAGATTATCTGGTCGGACCTGGCGGAAATAAAATCGTTGGCGGTCGATGAAACAAGCAAAGAAAAGGGTATCGGCAAGATGTTAGTAACCGCCGCCCTCGAACAGGCCGGCCTGCTCGGTGTGCCGAGGGTTTTCGCGCTTACGCTTGAGCCGGACTTTTTTGAAAAACTGGGCTTTGAGGTGGTCAAAAAAGAGACGCTGCCGATGAAGGTCTGGAGCGATTGTGCGAAGTGCCCGAAGCAGCAAAATTGCGATGAGATTGCCGTGTTAAAAAGTGAGCTAAAGTGAGCTAAAGTGAACTAAAGTGAGCTAAAGTTTCAGGCTACCAGTGTATCAGATTACCAGGTAGTGGCCATCAGGTTCTCAGAACATCAAGCTTGTTTTTCCAGGTATCCTGATATACTGGTAACCTACATCCTGATTTCCGGTTCTCCTGATACCCATATTTTAGGCACTTTCAACTTTAGGCACTTTTCACCCTACCTGACGGCGTTGGAAGAGGGCAATGGCCAATGCGAGTATGGCTGTTGTGTAGCACAAGGCATAAGAAGCACTTATCACAATATATTTTACAGGGACCTGGCTGCCCTCGTAAATGGCGTCGCTAATCCAGAAAATCTGTAGGTTCGGCACCAAAAATCTGCCTATTTTGGCCCACAAATGTGTTTCGGCAAATCTGCCAAAAGCATAATCGCTTACCAGACCTAACAAAAAAATCCCGATACAGGCTGAAAGCGTTACCACTATGTTAAACCTGGCTGAAAGTGCCACGGCCAGGGCCACAATTATTATTGCAGCTAACAGCAGTAAAACCGAGCCGTAAATATCCACCGCGTTTATGCCATTATCCTGGGGGTTGAACTGCCACTGCCGGTCAATGAGAGTTAGGAACACGATGCCCAATGTAGCGAATATGCCGGTCAAAACAATGGCTGTCGATGAGAATTTCCAATCATAAGCGTAGTTGAAAAAAGCACTTAGTAGAAATACTGAGAGAGCGACGACTGCTGCTGCGGCTATAACCGTCCAGTCGTGCGGGTCATTTACCGTCTCAAGTACGCCGTGTCTAATCGCCATCAGCAGGGCGATAGTGCAAATATAATGCGCCAGAACCACGGCGGCAGCTACACCGAAAAATTTCGCAATAATGAATATAGGACGCTGGACAGGTTTGGTCAGGACGGTCGTTATAGTCTTATTCTCCAACTCCTGGGCCACAGCGCCGGAAGCGGAAAATATTGCAATGAACAAGCTGGACAAAAACAGCGTAGATAATCCTATCTCGCGCAAGAGTTTGTTGTCGTCGCTCATTGTGTACATCGTTAAAGAAGGACTTATAAAGAATAAAAACAAGGCGGCAACAATGATTATGGCATAGACGGGTTGTCTCAGGATTTCTATGAAGGTATTTTTCGCTATTGTAAATAACTTATTCATCTTTCACTACCAACTCGCACCGGCTGTGCCGTCTGCCAAAACATCGCGATTTTGGCTTTGTACTAAAACTTAATTTTTTTTTACAATTGTCCCTATACCAAAATAACGTTTATTGTTATATTACGCAACTTGAAACTTGTAAAGAGCTACACAGATATTAAATGAATACTGTGCCTGTGGTTTTTTTGTTCGGATTATATAACCGGGATAGAAAATGACGGTATCATCCAAACGCCCTGAACACATAGCGGTTGTATCTTTGGTTTTGAGCGTGGTCTTTTTCGGCATTGCCTTTTTCTTAGGCCGGTGGAGTGGTTTTTTTGCTGTATCTGCGGTTAGCTGGCTGATACTCTCGTCCGCTTTGATTTGGCTGGTCTTATGCTTACAGTTCCATCAGCGTGCCTTAGCCGAGCAGGAAAGGCTCGATATGAGCCAATTGGGCAAGGACGGAAAGGCCTCGACAATTTTTCAAGCCAGTGGTGAACGTGCCGGTTTATTTGCCGCCGCTCAACGCCGCCTGCAAATACTCGAAAAATGGTTCATTCCTATATTCTCAGCACTAATCGCTGCTTATCAAACAGGTCTCGGACTGTATTTATTAAAAACTATTCTGACCGGTCTCAAAGGGGAACCGCAACAACCGCTGCTTTGCGCAATTGGTATGACGGCCATTGCGTTCACCAGCTTTTTAATCTCCCGCTATGCTACCGGTATGTCAGCTCAGCCGGAGTGGAAGCCGTTAAGGGCAGGGGGCAGTTGTCTGTTAGGTATAGCCGTCTTGTGTTTTGCTCTGGCAATAGGTTTGGCATTGGCACAATTCAAGTTTTTCATCGTGGTAAACGTAATCGGCTGGATTGTCCCGATTCTGCTTGTTGTCATTGGAACAGAAACCGCTTTGAATCTCATCTTAGACATATACCGTCCGAGACTAAAAGGCCTATACAGCAAAAGCGCCTTTGACAGCAGATTGCTGGGGGTTATAAATGAGCCGGGCGGAATATTCCGCAGCGCCGCAAGTGCCATTGACTATCAGTTTGGCTTTAAGGTCTCCCAAACCTGGTTTTATAAACTGCTCGAAAAAGCGATAGCACCTTTGGTTTTGTTTGCCGCCGTTTCACTATATTTATTAAGCTGCATCGTTGTAGTAGCTCCCAATGAGGAGGCGATAATCGAACGTTTCGGCAATCCTGTAAACAACGCTAATGATGTCCGGCTCGTCGGCCCCGGACTGGCTTTAAAATGGCCCTGGCCAATAGATATTGCTTATAAGTACCCGACCAAGAAAGTTATGGAGCTTAACATCGGCTTTGTACCCAAACCGAGAAAGGACACCGATAAAGTGAGCTATGGCCCATTATTGTGGGGCAGGGAGCACTATGAAAAAGAATATCAATTGCTCGTGGCCAGCAAACAAACAAGTGCCGTATCCGACGAATCAGCCGTGCCGGTGAGCCTTGTTATAGCTGCTGTTCCTGTTCAATACAAGGTGAGGGATTTATATTCTTTTATCTATAATCATAACGAACCGGAAAAACGGCTCGAGGCCATTTGTTACCGCGAACTTACAAAATTCGCGGCCAGCGCCAAGATAGAAGTTGATGATGAGGCCGACCTTGAGCAAAGTCTGTTTGGAGCAGGCAGGGCAGACGCCAAGAGGGTTTTAACTGAGAATGTCCAGAACGCTGCAAACGAAGCGGGGCTGGGTGTTGAAATCGTATTTCTGGGCCTCCAGGGCATCCACCCGCCGCCTGAAGTAACAACGGATTATCAGGCGGTTGTCGGCGCCGTCCAAAAGGAACAGGCACTTATCCTCCAGGCCCAGGCAGAGAGAAACAAGAGCTTGGGCGCACTTGTAGGTTCAGTGGAAGCTGCCGACGAGCTTTACAGCCTCGCGGCAAAATATCAGCAGGCCGAAA
Source organism: uncultured Pirellulales bacterium (assembly GCA_964438965.1). Lineage (GTDB taxonomy): Bacteria > Planctomycetota > Phycisphaerae > Sedimentisphaerales > Anaerobacaceae > NIOZ-UU13. Next base: position 6,733 of record CAYTND010000029.1, on the reverse strand, counting down.
ACGCAAACAACGTAGAAGATGTGGAAAAGCTTGGTAATGAGCTGGATACAGCCCTTGAAAAAGCCAGGGGCGATATCATCAGGGTCCTGAGAGAATCACAAAGCTATGCCTTTGAAAAAGCCGCACTTGCAAAAGCAACCGGTGAACGCTTTGCCAGTCAGCTTAAAGCATACAGGTCGGCGAAAGAGATTTACAAACGCCAGCTTAGATTAACTGTCCTCGAAGATGCCCTGAAGAATATACGAAAATATGTCGTGGTCGCCGACCCGAACGATACACAGGTATTCATAATTGACGTTCAGGAAAAACTAACGCCAAGTATATATGACATAAGTGGCTTTGAGGAGAGCAGCGAAAAATGAAAAATATGACCATCACAATTTTTATCGCATTAATAGCCGTAGTTATGGGTTTGTATCTTATTGCGTTTCAGGTCAGAGAGACCGAATCGGCGCTGGTAACAAGATTCGGCAAACCTGTGCGTGAAATTACAGAACCAAAACTGTATTTCAAGTGGCCTGTCCCGATAGAGCGTGTGCACAGGTTTGACTCCCGGATGCAGGTTTTTGAGGCCGACCTCGGCGAGACAACGACCAAAGGTGCTGTGCCGATTATCGTAAATACTTATGTGGTATGGAGGATTGCCGAGCCTTTGAAATTCCTAAATGCGGTTGGGACTGTCAAGCAGGCCGAAACTAAACTCTACAGCCAGATTACAGACACTCAAAACAGAGTCATCGGCCAGCATTCCTTCGGTGAATTTGTAAACAGCGACCCGGAGAAAATAAAATTTAACCAAATTGAAGCGGAAATGCTCGCCGATCTTGAACAAACCCTCAGCGACGAATACGGGATTGAAATAAAGGCACTCGGCATCAAGCAGCTAAAGGTCAGCAAGGATGTCAGCAAAGATGTGTTTGAACGAATGAAGACCGACAGGAAGCGGAGGACCGAATCCACTATCGCCCGTGGAGAGGCCGAAGCAGCCAGGATAAGAGCTGATGCTAATTACAAAACGAAGGAGCTGCTCACTACGGCGGAGGCAAGAGCCAAGGTCATTCGAGGTCAGGGCGACGCTGAAGCTGCGAAACATTATAAAATGCTGGAAGAAGACCCTGAACTCGCGATGTTTCTGCGGAATATCGAAAGCTTAGAGAAGATATTAAAGGAACGTTCAACAATCGTTATACCTGCTGATTCGGAGCCTTTCACACTGTTGAAGAATATCCCATCCCTCAAACCGAAAAGCCGGGAAGGGCGTTAAAAATATTGTATCAAAAGAAATAAACGTTGCGCAAGAATATGGCAAAAGAAAACAAACAAAATAATAAGGATTTGGAGCCACAGGCCCCGGGCACATCCGGGATAGAAGACCTTGACGCTGCCGGTAAGTCACTATCGGATGCACTGGGAATCAGTTTCATTATTTTGAAAGTGATAATGGCAGTGCTTATCCTTGCTTTTCTGGCCTCCGGCTTTAAGACGGTCGGCTCCGACGAGCAGGCCCTTGTTTTGCGATTCGGAAAGATTCGCGGAGTGGGCGAAAAGAGAGTTCTCAAACCCAGGACCTGGCCGTATTGGGTGTTCCCGTACCCCATAGATACAATGGTAAAAATCCCTGTGGAAAAAAGAGTAGATTTGCTCACGAGGTCATTCTGGTATTACCAGACAAAAGAAGATATGCTCAGCGAACCTTCTATTAAAAAGACACGGTTCCTGCCCGAGCTGGACCCCGAAAAAGACGGTTATTGTATTACTCGAAGCGAAGAACAGGATGAGACTATACCCGGTTCGGGCGGAAACGACTACAACATCGTTCATTGCAAGTGGCAGCTAACCTACCAGATTGACGACCCTGAACGCTTCTTTACGAATATTTACGTCGAAGACGTAAAACCCGGGGACATTTACTTTAACGTTATAACAAAAAGTATAACGCCGCTTTTGCAGAATCTTTTTGAGGATGCGATTGTAACTGCAACGGTCAATTACACCGTCGACGACGTTATGTTCGAGCAAGTCGCACGGCTAACAGAACATATCAGAGGATTGCTGCAGGAAAAACTCGACACAATAGAAAGCGGCATAAAAGTCGTCCGGGTGCAGTTGACAGACAAAACCTGGCCTCAGCAGGTTGACATAGCGTTCCAGGCATCCCATAGTGCAAGCCAGGGAAGTGAACAGTTGGTAAGTAAGGCCAGGACTTACGCTGACAACACTGTTATAGAGGCTGCCGGCTTAGCTCAGGAGAAAATCGCCGAGGCAGAGGCTTACCGAAAAAAAATCGTGGCAAATGCCAGAGCCAGTGTCGATTATCTCCAGGAATTGCTGCCCGAATACCGCAAACGTCCAGAGCTTGTTATTCAGGATATCTATCGGGACGCTATAGAACGTATATTTAGCAATGCAGATGAGAAATTTATTATCCAAACAACCGAAGGTGCCGGCACGGAATTTAGAATCCTGCTGAACAGGGACCCATCGTTAAAACCCAAAACCGGCAAGGAGCAAACGACGCAGCAAGATTAAGAACCGAGAATTAGCTAAATCCTACAAACAAGAAAAGGCAAGAAACAAGATACGAAATTATGGCTCACGAACACTTACACTTTAAGGATGACATCGCCGTCGAGCACACTCACGGCAAGCAGATTCGCGTAAGTATGGCCATGTTAGGGACGTTGGCCGGCGGAACGCTGCTGATAAACAGCGGTATTGCGAAGCTCATTTACGGCAGCGGCAGTTTCAACGCTGAGTTTTTTGCAATGGCCGGCGCAATACTACTCGGTGCTCCCATTGTTCTACACGCAATAAAAAGCCTTATAAAAAAAGAGATGCATATGGATGAGCTGGTGGCTCTGGCAATAATCGCTGCCTTTGCAACTCAGAAATATGTCACCGCAGGTATCGTTGCAGGCTTTATGCTTTTGAGCGAGCTTATTGAAACACGCACCGCCCTCGGGGCCCGTGCTTCAATCGAATCGCTGATAAAGCTCACACCTACAAAGGCAAACCTCATCGACAGTGATGGGTCTGAAAGAGAAGTGAAAGTCAGCAGTCTCAAGCCCGGCGATTGCATCCGTGCCCGTCCCGGCGATAACATATCGGCAGACGGCGAAGTTGTAAAAGGACTCAGCTCCGTCAATGAAGCAACAATAACGGGTGAATCTCTGCCGGTCGATAAGGTACCTGGGATGCAGGTCTTCGCCGGTACGAACAACCTTACCGGCGTGCTGGATATTACCGTAACCAAAGCCGGCAAAGATACAACTCTCGGCAAGGTCCAGTCGCTGATTATACAGGCAGAGCAGACAAAGATACCGATTATGCGGATAATCGACCGCTATGTTAAGTGGTACACACCAACGATTTTGATGGTTGCCGGCATAGTTTTATTTTTTACCCGTGATATCGACAGGGCGATTACGATACTTGTTGTCTCTTGTCCGTGTGCGTTGATTCTGGCGACGCCGACGGCAATGGTGGCTGCGATTTCGGCCTCTGCCCGCCTTGGTATTCTGATAAAGAATGTCGCCGACCTTGAGATTGCCGGCAAGATGACAGCAATGGTATTTGACAAAACGGGGACGGTAACGACCGGTCGGCTGTATGTAACCAAACTAACACCTGCTGAGAGTGTCGAGCCGGCTGATTTATTGGCCGTCGCCGCCTCTGCCGAGCAGATGAGTAAACACCCGGCTGCAAGGGCACTGCAGGAGGTGGCAAAGGAGGCAAATCTTTCTTTACCCGCAACGGACAACTTCCGGGAAAATCCGGGTAAAGGGGTAACTGCAGTAGTCGATTCCGCTACAATTTATGTCGGAAGAGATACCTTCCTCAAGGAAAACAACATAGATATAAGTAACATTTCCGACCCTGCTCTGCACGAGGAGCAGGGCTTCAGCACCCTTTATGTGGCGAAAGATTCGAAGTGCATCGGCTGGATTGGTTTGCAGGACAAAACCAGACCTGAAGCCAGGCAAGCCGTCAAGGAATTGCTTGATATCGGCATAAAAAGGGTAACCATGCTTACCGGCGACCGGAATGAGGTGGCCAGCCGTGTTGCTGCTGAGTTGAATTGTACCGATTTCAAGGCACATTGTTTGCCTCAGGACAAATTAGCTATTGTCGAGCAGATAAAAAAAGATGGCCATACCGTTGTAGTTGTTGGCGACGGTATAAACGATGCCCCTGCTTTGGCTGCGGGGGACCTTGGTATAGCTATGGGTGCCGCCGGCAGTGACGTGGCTATAAATTCTGCTTCGATTGCCCTGATGAGCGACGACTTGAAGCGGCTGCCTTTCCTTGTCCGGCTTTCTCGAAAAACAGGAAGAGTTATTACTCAGAATCTCGGCTTTGGAATATTATTTGTCATTCTCGGCATCACGGCGGGAGCAGCGGGGTGGCTGCCGGCGATATATGCCGCGGCTTTGCATTTTGCCGGCTCACTGATTGTCGTCTTCAACAGTGCTCGTCTCGTCCGCTACGGTGAGGAGCTTGACCACGAACTATAAAAAGTGTAAATATGGAATACGCTGTTGAAACTTTCTCTTTGACCAAGATTTTTTCCGACTGGTGGGGACGGGCCAAGGTTTATGCTGTGGACGACCTGAATTTGCAGGTCCGTTACAATGAAGTCTTCGGCCTTTTAGGCCCCAACGGCTCAGGCAAAACAACCACTCTGAAGATGCTGTTAGGCTTACTTTATCCGACAAAGGGAAGGGCGTTGGTTCTTGGCGGTGATGGAGCAGACCCTAAAATCAACTCCAGAATCGGGTTTTTGCCTGAGGAGTCCTATCTTTACAGGTATCTTAACGCCCGTGAAACGCTGGATTTCTACGGCAGATTATTTGGTCTGTCCGCCAAGGTGCGAAAAATGCGTATCGAAGCTCTGCTCGATATGGTCGGATTAATGGCCGTAGCAAACAGACCCGTTGGGACGTTTTCGAAAGGTATGGCACGAAGAATCGGACTGGCACAGGCACTAATAAACGACCCCGACTTGCTTATATTGGATGAGCCGACAACCGGACTCGACCCTATCGGAACAAAGCAGATAAAGGATTTAATCCTCAAGCTCGTAGAACGCGGCAAGACAGTTCTACTTTGCAGCCATCTGCTTGCGGACGTCGAAGATGTATGCGATAGAATCGCAATTCTCTACGGCGGTAAAATCCATACCCAGGGCCAGGTCGGAGACCTCTTACAGCAGACAAATAAGAGGCAAATCACTACCGACGTTATAAGCGATACCACCATTGAGAAGATAAAGCAGCTAATTCGTAACGAAGATGCCGATTGCGTAGTAACTTCTCCGATGGATAAACTCGAGACATTTTTCATCAAGACTGTGGCAGCCGCTCAACAGCAGGCCCAGACCACAAGCGGAGCAGTCAGCACTACTAAAATCGGCGATTTTCTCACACGGCAGACCGCTGTGGAAGATATACTCGATAAACTCGTCTCTCCGTCAGGAGTCCCGAGGACTGCGCCGGTATCGCAAGAGGATTCACCGGAATCTGTAACAACAGAGAAGGTCGTCCCCGTTGAAAGTTCCGAGCCACAACCTGATGAACAGTTGCTAAGTAAACTAACCGGCTCTGCCGGGCCTTCACAGCCCGAACCCGTTGTTGGAGACGAGAAAGTTACAACACAACCGGTCGAATCCGAAGCTGCTCAGGCCGAGCAGATCAAAGAAAATATTTTAGACCAGCTCACAGGTCGCTCAAGGCCTCAAGGCGGGGACGAAGAGCAAACTGACAAATTACAGGCAGGAGACGTAGGCGATGCATAGTATCTGGGCTATCGCCACAAATACTATAAAGCAGGCCGTGCGGATGAAAGTCGCCGCTGTTTTTCTAATCCTGCTGCTCGTCCTGCTTCCTGTTATGGGTTTTTCAGCAACAGGCGACGGGACATTGAAAGGCAGGTTGCAGACCTTTGTCAGCTACGGTCTTTCGCTGACCAGTCTTTTGCTCTGCCTGCTCACAATAATCATTTCAATTTACTCGGTAGCCAGCGATATTGAGCAAAGACAGATATATACGGTTATCACAAAGCCTATTCGCCGATTTGAGTTTCTTTTGGGCAAACTGCTCGGCGTGATAATATTGGATGTGATTTTGCTCAGTTTGTTTGCAGCTATAATATACACGATTACTATTTACATACCGGAATTCCTCAACACAACCGAGGCTGAACGTATCCAGGCCAACAACGAGTTTTTCACCGCACGGGCCGCTTTAACCGTCCCCGCAGTCGATGTCTCCCGGGAGGTCGAGGATACCTACAAGAAACTTGAAAGAAGTAACGAATTGCCTGGCAATATCTCGCGTGAGGAAATCATCGCCAGGCTTACCATGCAAAAACAACTTGCCAAACGAGCCGCTGATGTCGGTCAGGTGCTGGTCTGGGAATTCGATAACGTTGAGCCTCTTGACCAAAGTATGTTTATAAAATTCAAATACGATGTTGCGGTAAACCCGCCGGATATGCAGGTCTATGGCAGATGGATTGCAGGTGACTATCAATACATCAGGTACGGCACGGAAAGTAAAACTCCGATTTATAACCGTATCCACAAACACTCGGTCCGAGATTTTCACGAAATAGAAGTCCCCGCCGAGGTCGTACCCGAACGTGGCCGTCTGGCTGTCGCATTCCAGAATTCCCCTCTAAACAACACGGTCATATTCTTTCCGCCGGACGGTATAGAGGTGCTTTATAAAGCCGA
>CAYTND010000028.1:0-12412 GCA_964438965.1 uncultured Pirellulales bacterium | reverse complement strand
TATTACTCTAAGCATACTCCTGCTAAAAATCCGGCAATAACCCAAACTAATAATTGTAACAAGATGCCACAAAAAGGTAAAATGCTTTTAATTGCCGATTTTAAGGGGGCTGAACTATTGCCTTACAACTGAATTTTCGGTCGTAACGAGAAATAGCATTCTCTGGCCACGACAGCTCATATATTATCGGGGGGGAAATTTTAACCATTAGCCTTATACTAATTTAATACTAAATTGTTGAATTTAGTATTTGACAAAGCCGATGTAATTGTATATACTAAAATTTCAAATTTAGTATATAATTAGTAGATGTTTAAGGCTTTGATATTAAAGGTGATAAAGCAATGAGGAAACCAAAATCTCCACCCAATCTTGAAGCTATATGGCAACAAATAAAAGCTGATCCGGAACAAACTGCGAGGTTTTTTGATATCATTTCGAGCCCAATGGTGGATAAATACTACCATTGGGATAAATTACGATATCATACACCTCCCGAGAGGTTCTCAAATGAACAATGGTGGTTGGCCATAAAAAAGCAGCGACAAAGCCTGTTTAAACAATTACCACTAATGGATGAACACCAGAAGCCGTTTAAGTATCTGACAAATGATTTTATTACAGAAGCCTTGTACCGGATTGACCAGTCTGTAACAACATTTAATCGGATGTCTGAGCACATCAAAAATACGGAAACAAAGAACCGGTACTATGTGAACTCTTTGATCCAGGAGGCATTTACTTCCAGCCAGCTCGAAGGTGCAACGACAACTCGCTTAGTCGCAAAGGAAATGATCCGGACAGGACGTCTGCCTTGTGATAAGAGTGAGCAGATGATACTTAATAATTTTGCTGCTATGAAACGTATTAACAGGCTAAAAGATGAGCCCTTGTCAAAAGAATTGGTTTTTGAGATTCACCGGCTTGTCACAGAAAAAACATTAGATGGCTCAATGGCAGCTGGAAGATTTCGTAAAGATAGTGAAAAAACACATGTCATGGATATGTATAATGAGGTTTTTCATTATCCTCCACCTGCAGACCATCTAAAGAAAAGAATGACTGCTATGTGTGATTTTGCCAATGGCAAAACGCCTAAATATTTTATTCATCCGGTGATTAGAGCTATTATTTTGCATTTTTGGTTGGCTTATGACCACCCATTTGTTGACGGCAATGGTAGAACAGCCAGAACTTTGTTTTACTGGTTAATGCTCCGAAATCGGTATTGGCTCTTCGAGTTTGTATCCATATCACAGATGATTGTCAAAGCACCGGCTAAATATGCTCGGGCCTTTCTGTACACAGAAACGGACGACAATGACTTAACTTATTTTATTATCTATCATCTTAACATCATTCAGCAGGCGATCAAGACGCTTTACGATTATATAGAACGAAAAACCAGGAGGCTCCAGGCGATTGAAAATCAACTACGAGGCATAATCATACTCAATCATCGCCAACGCGCGCTCATCAGCCATGCTCTGCGCCGCCCACATCAAAAATATACATTTAAATCACACCAGATAAGTCATAATGTTGTTTATCAAACAGCCAGAACCGATTTGATTGATTTAGAAGAGCGCGGATTACTCAAAAACCAAAAGGTCGGCAAGACGTGGTATTTTACCGCGGTTAGCGACCTTGAAGAGAAGCTATCTAAATTGCCATGAGAGTTGTATGACGTACCTATGAAAATAAAGAGTTTGCATAGCTGGAATTTGTCTTACTCACAGGCGCGAGACTGCCAGGAGAATCTCGCTTCCAAGGTGCAGTTTACTCCACTAAAAAAACCACCAAAACTAATCGCCGGTATCGATTGTGCCTTCAGCAAAGACGGCGAAAAAATCATTGCTGCCGTTGTAGTGCTAAAGCTGCCGGATTTCGCCCCCGTAGAAACAACAACTGCTTCACGAAAAGTTATCTTTCCTTACATACCCGGCCTGCTCTCTTTTCGCGAAGCTCCGGTCTGTATCGCCGCGGTTGAAAAACTCAAAACCAAGCCGGATTTATTCATCATTGACGGTCAGGGCATAGCCCATCCTCGCCGGCTCGGTCTGGCGGCCCATCTGGGCTTATTTTTCGATAAGCCGACTATCGGCTGTGCAAAAAGCAGACTAATCGGCCGATTTGAAGAACCCCCGTTGGAAAAAGGTGCATATACCTTATTGAAAGACAAAAAACGCATGAAACCAGACACGCAATACACAATACGCAATACGCAATACGAAACAATCGGCGCGGTAGTCAGAACGCGCACAAATGTCAAGCCGGTTTTCGTCTCTGTGGGTAACAAATGTCTGCTAAAAGATGCGATAAAAATCACCCTCGCCTGCGCAGTTAAATATCGTCTGCCCGAACCTACCCGCCTTGCCCATCAATTGGTTAGTAAACTAAAATTGAAAACCTAACGACGTCTAATCCGCAGTTTCATCTCGAACTTATTCCGAAACAACTCTTGCGGATTGTATTACGATAGGTTTAACCGGAACATCATCATAACCCATCCGCGTCGTTGTTACCACTGATGCGATTGCATCCACAACGTCCATTCCCTCGATTACCTTACCGAATACTGCATATCCAGGATTGCCGTTCTCAACGTAATTTAGAAAGTCGTTGTCCCTGTGATTAATGAAAAACTGGCAGGTTGCGCTGTCAGGGTCATTTTGCCGGGCCATCGCGATAGTACCTCGTTCATTTTTCAAGCCATTTTTAGCTTCATTGATGATTGGTGCGCGCGTTTGTTTTTCTTCCATATCGGCTGTGAAACCACCTCCTTGTATCATAAAGCCCGGTTTGACTCTATGAAATATAGTCCCATCATAGAAACCTTCCTCCACGTATCCGAGGAAATTCTTCACCGTAACAGGCGCAGCCTGCTCATTAAGCTCAATGACGATATTACCCACGCTTGTTTCCAACTTTACCATATTCGTTTCCTCACTGCAGCCGCAAACCAAAACAACAGCCGTCAACAATCCACAAAACCAGGACTTACTAATCATAATGTACACCTCTTAAAGTCAAAAATGGAAGATAATTTATTTACAAGTCCTAAGTGTTATAATCTATTCTTTCATGCCATTTGTGTTTTTTGACCGATGCCAGAATCTTCTGGGCGCATTGCAGTGCGGCAAGACCCTCTTGGGCACTGACCTCAGGCATAAACTCTCTGTCCATAACCGCCCGCAGAAAAGCCTCCTGCTCCAGACGGATGGGTTCCTTATCGTCTATGTCAAGCTGTTCGATATGCAATAAGTCCGGCCAATTCACTGTCGTCAGGTTAAAATCTCCGGCCTCTTTGTGCTCATGTATCCATTTAACAACGTTAGTATTTGGGTCAGCCTTTATGACAATCCCGCTCTTCTTAAAAAAATCCACACTCAGATACGCCTGCCTGCTGAACACTCGCACCTTTCTTTCGGTTTTCAGACCCAGTCTCGAAGCGGTAATATTCGCAATGCAGCCGTTCTCGAATACAATTCTTGCATTACAGATATCTTCCTTATCTTCAATGACACTGACACCTACTGCTTCTATTTTCTTGATTTTGCTTGCAGCCATGGACAGAATAATATCTATATCGTGAATCATAACGTCCAGCACGACCCCGACATCGGTCGAGCGGAATGGATACGGACTGATGCGGTTGGCCTCGATAAACTTCGGCTCAATATTGAGCCGCTTTATCGCCTGAACGACCGGATTGCAGCGCTCCGAATGACCAACCGCCACGACGCTGTTATTTTTCTTCGCAAGTCCTGCAATCTTTCTTCCTTCTCTGACGTTGGCTGCCAGCGGCTTTTCAATCAGCACCGCAATATTCTTCTTGATAAAGTCTTTTGCCAGCTCTAAGTGTGTTACCGTTGGAGTAGCTATCGTTACCGCATCAATCCCGTTAAAAGTCTCTACTAAAGACCCACCGGTCCCCTTTATCCACGAACTTTTAACGGGGTCAACCTTGTCTAAGACATCGGCATAATCAGTAAAGGCCAAACAATTATATTGGTCGGCCAGACGCCGGGCTTTGTTGATGTCGATATCGACCACAGCAACAAAATCACTCTGCTCTAACTGGTCATAGACCTTCGCGTGTATGGCCCCCATTTTGCCTGCGCCCACAACAGCGGTTCGCACTTTCGTATTTTGCATTGTGTACCCTTTGAACACGGACTAACACTGACAGGTCAGTGTCCGTCAGTGTCTGTCATCTGAACTTCTCGCGATACCTGCCGAACTGATGCTCGCTGCTTTTGGTTATGCTGTCAATCATAGCCCGAACGTTTTCATCGAGTCCGTCCTCCTGCGCCAAAGCGTTTGCATTCTCCAGCAATGTGCCCGGCTGGCGATACAGCTTCCGGTACGCTTCGAATATTCGCTTCTGTTGCTCGTCATTTAGACCGGCTCGGTCTAAACCTCGCTTATTAACACCCCGAACCCGTGGTGGATAATGTCCACTGATAGTCACAAAAGGCGGAACATCCCGGGTAATCCCGGCCAGTCCCGCCACGAAAGACCACTTACCTATAGTAACAAACTGATGTGCCCCAGCCAGACCGCTGAACCAGGCGCCGGTCTCAATCTTGCAGTGACCACCTATCTGCACAAGGTTACTCATGACTATCTTATCTCCAAGTATGCAATCGTGTCCAATGTGAGCACCGACCATAATGAAATTATCATTTCCTACTTCCGTCTGTGCTTCCGGATGAATACCTGGATGGATTGTTACCTGTTCGTGAATGACGTTTCCATTACCTATCACAAGACCGCCGATTTCGGTATCTGAGCTCAAATGCAGCGTCTGCGGCCAGCTGCCAATCACGCAATTCGGGAAAAAATGATTGTTTTCTCCGACCTTGACATCCTTATTAATCACCACGTTGGCCTCAAGTATCGTACCTGACCCGATTGAGACCCCACTGCCAATAACGCAATTGGGCTCAACTGTAACACCGTCGGCCAACTCGGCATCCTTATGAACTACTGCACTCGGATGTATCTGCAACCTCATACTTTTTCTCTTACCTTCCCAAGTTTGAAAATTTGAACATTAGAATTTCGAGTTTGTTTCGGATTTCGGATTTCGTGCTTCGTGCTTTTCATTACCAATTACCAATCACCAGTTACCGTTTCTATACCTTCTCGTCATCGACAAGCATAAATCTGATTTGCGCCTCGGCAACTACCGCATCGCCGACCATCGCCCTGCACCGGCACTGTGCGGTTCTTTTCCTCAATCTAACCGTCTCGGCAGTGAGGATAAGCTGGTCGCCGGGAACGACAGATTTACGCAATTTTACATTATCCATACTCAACAGCACTGCCAGCTTACCCGTATGTTCCAGTCTCTGTGCAAACAACAAGCCCGACACTTGTGCCATTGCTTCTACGATAAGAACGCCCGGCATAATAGGAGTCCCGGGAAAATGGCCCTGGAAGAATTGCTCGTTAAAGCTTACATTCTTTATGCCCTTTATTCGCGTATCACCTTCAATTTCGATTACCTTGTCCACTAATAAAAATGGGTATCTGTGCGGCAGAATCTTCCCAATCTGCCGAATATCCAATAGTGCATCCGTCCCGAACTTGGCTATCTGCTCTTGCTGCTGGGCCGCTTCGTATAATTTCCTTGCGAGCTGCTGGTTCAGAGCATGACCACTCTTATAAGCCACAATCCTGCCCTTAACAGCTCGACCAACTAAGGCAAGATCCCCTATCAAATCAACAATCTTATGCCGGACACACTCGTTGGGAAATCTGTAACTGTTCTTAATAGGTCCGTCTGAGTTGATGACCAGAATATCTCGGGGGCTGATATGTGTTCCCATTCCCCGGGTTTGAAACTGCTTGGCTTCGGCCTCAAGCAAAAAAGTCCGGGCAGGTGCCAGATGTTTCTCAAAATTCTCCGGCGTAAGCTGACAACTGAAAATCTGCCTGCCGATACCCGTGTGCCCGCCGTAATCCAGATCGTAAGTCAGACTTAATCCGTCATCAGAATACGGCAGCGCGTAAATGCAGGCATCACCGGCAGTAATAGTAATAGGCTTTTTGATAACAAATTCTTTCCGGCTAACGTCCTGCTCAACAACCCCGGCACGTTTGAGAACCTTGAAATACTCGGCACAACTGCAGTCAGGAGCGGGTAGCTCAGAGCCGTCAACTTCTACGACCACGTTGTCAATCTCAAGGGCATTAACTGTAGCAAGACAATGTTCGATGGTTTCTATACTCACAGAACCTTTTTTTATCGTCGTACGGCGACTGCGCTCGGCAAGGTTGGACGCAACAGCACTAATACGCACCGGCTCAGGGACATCCGTCCGGACGAAGGTTACACCGGAATCCGCAGGAGCAGGCCGAAAAACAAGCTTCGTTTCCTCACCTCCGAACATACCCCGACCGTGTATCTTGCCTTCACTCTTTATCGTCTTCTGCAGCTTCAAGTTTTTCTACCCTCTTGATTAGTTGCTTTAACTGCTTTGCCATCTTCGGCAGACGCCTCATCAAACCGAATATCCGGAATGACTCTCTCTTCTCGATCGCCGGGCTGCCCATGAATTGTTGTCCGGCTGCTATGCTGTGGCTAAGACCGGATTGAGCGCCAAGCATTGCGCCATCACCTATTTCGATATTGTCCGTCAGGCCGACCTGGCCGCCTAACACAACACCGTCACCAAGCTTACAACTGCCGGAAATACCGGTCTGGGCCACTATCAGGCAGCACTTGCCGATTACCACATTATGGGCGATTTGAACAAGGTTATCTATCTTTGTACCGGCTCCTATTATGGTATTGCCAAACTTGGCCCGGTCAACACAGCAATGGGCCCCTATCTCGACAAAGTCTTCAATTACAACACCGCCGTTGTGCGGAATAAGTCTGTGGGAACCCTCGATAAAGGAATACCCAAAACCGGTCGAGCCGACCGTGCTGTTCGCCTGAATCACCACGTTGTTACCTAAACGGCAGTTGTGATAAATAACAACATTGCTGTCGAGCCGGCAATTCTTACCCAGTTTTGAATTCTCGCCTATTTTGCATCCGCTGACGATTACGCTGTTTGGGCCGATTTCAACCCCATCCTCAATCACTACGCCGGCACCAACAGACACACCTTCAGCTATCTTGACGTCGTGGGCGAGCTTAGCGGTCGGGTCAATACCTGAGGTTACGGCTTTTAGCTTAGGCGCAAAAATGTTCAAGGCTTCTATTAAAGCGGCATTGACATTCTTGACAAGTAGTTGAGGCTTGTCTAAACCGGCGAGACGTTCGGCAACAATAACTGCACCTGCACGGGAACCTTCAAGCGATGCCTTATGTTTATCGTCTGAGACGAAAGTAACTTCACTCTCATTGGCCGTCTCAACCGGGCCCACAGCGATTATTTGCCTGCTCCCGATTTTATCGGGTTCCGGCCCCGATAAAATCGGGACTAACTCGGCCTCAAGCCGCTTAGCTAATTGTGCTATCGTCAACCTCATTTCAATTTACTATTGCCTATTGACTATTTACTATTGCCTATTGACTATCTACTATTGTATTGATGTGCAAAAACCCAAAACACAAGACCCAAGACAAACGACTTTGGTCTGCGGTCTTGAAAGCTCTTTTCAATAATCAATAGTCAATTGATTTATCCAGCCGGGTCACTACCTCATTAGTAAGGTCCACACATCCGTTACTATAAAGCACTTTGTGGGTGCTGAGAGTCATCATAAGCTCGTCATATCTTTGGATAGGAAATGTGGGTTCATCCGCTCCAAGCACCAAATCCAGACCCTTTTCAGCGGCCAGCTCTTTGGTTATCCGCAGGATTTCTTTATAAAGGTCTTGTGTCCATTGCAGGTCTCTTAACACTCTCTGACGGGGGTTGAACTCCTGTAGAGTCTTTAGATCGCTTTGTTTTTGCAGCAGCTCCCTATATCGTGCCAGATAGTCACTGCTGCCGGGCTTAAAGGCCTTAAGGCCGGCTGCCAATGCCGGGATCTCTTTGGAGAGTCTTTCCTCCTCTATAGTCATTTTTTCATTTTCGGCAATCGCTCTTTCCCTGTACTTCACAGTTGCCTTACAATTACGCAAGGCACGCCCAATACTGACTACTCCAATATTCAAAGCCGGTTCATTGACTTTCGTTTGAGCCTGGCTGTCTCGATTGCCGCCATCGGGATAGCCCATAGCCAAAACAATCATACCGGCCAAACAACCTAAAACCATCGTCTTGATATTCATAAATTGCCCTTTCCAGATTTATGCTCCGATTGATAGTTCAATAATCATTTATCAATAATCAATAGTCAATAGTCAATCTAAAACAGTCCTCTCATGGAGAAACTGAAAACCCGCATTTCGTCCTCGTCGTCTTTCATAAACGGCACGGCAAACTCAAACCTCATCGGCATAGGCCCGGCCCATTGTGGTATTAGTATTTGTATGCCTGTCCCAATCGCAGCGCGGTAGTTGCCTGTATCTATCGCTCCGCTGTCCACGAAAAACAACGCCGCAAAATTGTCGCTTACCAAAGGAACGCTCACCTCTGCGTTGGCTAAAAATATCCAGTCACTGCCTATCGGGTCTTTCCGCTCGGAGCTGGCTATATTTGTCTGCAGACCTCTTGTACTTACGCCACGATACTCAAAACCTCTGATTCCATAAACGCCCGTACCACCGCCGTGAAACTTCTCGAAAGGTGGTGCATAACTTAACGTTGTTGCTGCAAGCAGCTTCATTGCCAGAACAGTTTTTCGCTCAGCCAAATCCTCATGAAGGGTTCTGTATCCTATACAGCTCCCTTGCAATATTCCGAAAGTTTCATCGCCGGCAACCTGCTCGTAACTGGCATTAAATTTATAGCCCTTGCTCGGATTAAATCTGTCATCCGTTAGCTCTCTTCCGAGGCCAACTCTAACTCCAGCAAGGAAAGTATCGCCTTCAACATCTTTTATCTCTTTCGGAGCATATGAATAGATGCTGTCAACGTCAACATTTTCGACTCTAAAGCCAAGACTCCTTCGCCAGCGGTTCTCGTATCGTTTCTCAAACCCTACATACCCCTTTGTCCTGCCTTCATCGTATAGCCTGCTGCCACCTCGCCTTTCTATTTCTCTCTCCCAGCTTGAGCCTCTCACATTAAGTGACAGGGGTTTGTCCTGAAAGTATGGCTCGCTGAACGTAACCGAATACTGGCTGACACGAGTCCCCGGCTCCAGAGCAAATCTCAAACTCTACCCTGCACCTCTGAAGGCCTGGCCGGAGATGAAATCCCTGGAGCTTTCCGGCCGGTTTGAAATGTCGAAATTGCGCTGCTCATAAATCAACTGGCCTATCACGTCGCTGTCGCTTGACACGCCGCCGGCAAACATTACCGAGCCTGTCTGGCCTTCTTTGATGTCCACTTTTATGTCCTTGCGGTTACCAGCTCCGTTGCCAGGCGAAACAGACTTGATAATTACCTCCTCGGCCAATGTCATCCTTTGCACATATTGTTCCAGTTTGCCGTTCCCCTGCCGGGGAGCTAAATCTGAGTTGTAAAATTGACCCGGCGCAAAACCATACTCGTCCAGAACACGCCGGACGACCTTATCCTGCGTCTGCTCATTGCCGGTTATGTCAACACGACCTATCCTGAACTGTCTGCCCTCACTTATATCAAATTCAACGTTGACGGCGTTGACATCCGGAATAAACTCGTGCCTCTGCTCAACCACCGCATCCACAAAGCCGCTCTCATGATAAAGCTTGAGAATCTCCTTGGCGTGTGAATCAGCCCTTCGCTTATAATAAACTTGTTCTTGCTCTAACTTCAACCCTTCCAGCAGTTTTTGGTCATCGAAGTGTTTATTACCGGTAAGAGAAATTTTCCCAACAGTATAGGTCGGCCCCTCATCAATTTCAAAAGTGATATGCACCTTTCTCCTGCCGTTGGTAAATTCTTTTTTTACTGTTATATTGTAATCGAGAAAACCCCTTTCATAGTAGATATTCTGAAGCCTTTCCACATCCTCAGCCGGCGCCTCTTCGATATAGTAGCCCGACCAAAAAAACCATTTCTTCACCTTCGTCTTTATGGCCTTTTTAAGTGCTGAGGCCTTTATGGAATCGTTGCCGCTGAACTTCACTGACGCGATCTTGACCCTCGGCCCTTCGCCAATTGTATAGACCACCTGACCTTGCTCTAACTTATCACTATCCAGCGTTACTTCAACAAAGGCAAAACCTTTTTTTCGATAAAATTCAGCAATGGTCCTTCTGTATGCTTCAGCCAGAATCGGGTCAAGATAGTCACCTGCCTCGAAGTCAACTCTCTTCTTCAGGCTCTTGTCCTTAAACGCCCGGTTATTCACAAAATCAATCGATTTGATAATGTTTCTGCTGCCGTCATCTATGGCAGGTTTCTTTATTTTATTGTTCTTCGTTTGGTCCGCAAGAAATGCACAACCTGAGCCTGAACTCAAAAGCACAATCGACATAAGCCAGAGGACAGAGGACAGGGGGCAGTCCACAGGATGCCTACCTGGGGCACAGGTTACGGCAAGGACAGACTCTGATTTCTGACTTCTGACATCTGACATTAAAATGGCACCCCTTCGCCGGCGGGCTGTCCTACACGAGAAGCGTTCTCAAACCGTGTAATTTTTTCCCTGAATGTCAGTTTTACAGTTCCGGTCGGGCCGTTACGCTGTTTGGCTATTATTAACTCGGCCGTATTGGTCGGCTCATAATCTTCCTTTGCGCGATTGTAATAATCCTCGCGGTGCAGCAGCATCACAACGTCGGCATCCTGCTCGATACTTCCGCTCTCACGCAAATCGCTCATCCTCGGCATGTGTCCTTCTCTGCCCTCAGGAGACCGATTCAACTGGCTCAAAACCACAACAGGGATGCTCAGCTCCCTCGCTAAGGCCTTGATATATCTTGAAATTGTAGTGATTTCTTGCTGACGTGATTCAACCCGCTTGGTACCTAAGTGCATCAACTGCAAATAATCTACTATAATGCATCGTATATGATGTCGGCTCCTGAGCCTTCTTGCCTTGGCGCGAAGCTCCAGTGGTGTAAGACTTGCGGTGTCATCGATATAAATCGGCGCCTCAGAAAAGGTTCCGCAGGTCTCGACTAACTTCTGGTAGTACTCGGTACTGAGCATCCCCTTTCTGACTAATTGGGCATCAATCTCACTGGCACTGCACAAAAATCTTTCGGCTAATTGTTGTCTGCCCATCTCCAATGAGAATATCGCTACCGGAGCCTTTTCCATCAGACCGATATGCTCTGCAATATTCAATGCCAGAGAGGTCTTGCCCATACTCGGCCTGCCGGCGATGATTATCATCTCACCATCCTGCAGACCGCACGTCATATCGTCAAGTTCATAATAGCCGGTTGCCAACCCCGTAATATAGCTGCCCTCGCGCTTCTCTATAAGCTCATACGCACGTGTCAGTAAATCTTTCAAACCAACGACATTACTGGTTACCTTTTTATCGGTAACGGCAAATATCCTGCGCTCTGCTTCGTCAAGTTTTTCGTTTGGTTCGCCGGATTCGTCGTATGCATCATTTAAAATCTCGGTGGTGGCCTGAATAATCTCACGCAACAAGCTTTTGTCTTTGATGATCCCCGCATAATAAGCCACGTTTGCCGACGAAGGCACGGAGTCTAAAATCTTTGCGATATACTCGACGCCGCCCACCTCTTCGAGCTGCTTGCGCTTCTCCAGCTCATCGTGAAGCAGCACCGCATCTATTCCATGACCCGACCGAAGGTCGGCTTGATCTATGACCGGCAGTGCCGGATGTTTCTCATAAAGGGCGATGAGAGCATCGAATATATACTGGTGCTCTATTCGATAAAACGAGTCCTGTTTAACAATCTCGATAACATCCCCGATGCACTCCGGGTCGATTATCATCGAGCCTAAGACCGCCGCCTCAGCCGATAACGATTCCGGCATACTGTGCACCACCGTTAGGTTGCCGGTAACATTCGACTTAGCACTAACGGAACCCGCCGATTTTCTTGAGGCCCCCGATATGGGCTTAACCGTCTCTATTTTTTGGCCTTGCGAACGAACTTTTTTACTTTCGGTTTCCATTTTCTTACCTGCTCCATCAGTTCCCTGCTTCCGGCTCGACTGCGTTTGTCGAAGTCCTGAATTCAAGTTTTCAGACAAACCCGAATTTTACCTACCAGCCCGCCAACAGTCAAACATTTGTTATAATTATTGTTTAGCAAAGACGTTACCACACTGTCGTACTTGTTCAGCTTCTCTGTCTTCGCTTCTTTAACATGGCAAAAGCAAAGTGGCACGCGAATCGAACCACGAGCCACCAGGTGCCAAACTTGTCCTCAACTCCGATAGGGGATTCGCAGAAAATCAACTATTGCCGGAAATTATACTTGTCC